>JAUTXJ010000397.1 GCA_030838075.1 Acidobacteriaceae bacterium | reverse complement strand
TAACTGATTTGCTCGACTATTCCAACGCCGTGGTTTGGGTAAACGACCTTGTCGCCGATTTTGTATTCCATGGATGCGGTTGCCCCCTCCGAGGTACAGGAATGACTGTACGCAGATGTGTCGCAAGAGTCAAGATATATCCTCTGGAATGAGGTAGTTAGCCAAAAAAAGTTGACAATTTGGCACTCCAATTGCTCCAGCGAAAATCTGGCAAAACTGACAGTATCTGTTTCAGCGGGGATTTCGCCATCGCCAGCGGTTCAAAACGAAGCCCTCCAACCTTCGTCCTGTGGTAAAACTTCTCGTATATGATTGTTCTGGCAATAGATACCTGTGAGGCCAGAGGCAGCGTCGCGATTCTTAAGGACAACGCGATGCTCCAAGCTGTGCCCCATGCAGTCTCGGAAGAGTACTCAAGTTGGCTGTTACCCGCTGTAGACTCCGCGCTTGAATTCACGAGAACCACGTTGCGCGAGGTGGACTTGTTCGCTGCCGCCTCCGGCCCCGGCTCATTCACCGGGGTACGAATCGGCCTGACCACCGTTAAAGCTTGGAGCGAAGTGTTCAGCAAGCCGATCGTAGCTGTCTCCAGACTCGAAGCCGTGGCCGCCCAGTCGCAGAGCACGGCCCACTACGTGGCGTCCTTCATTGACGCCCAGCGAGACCAGATATTCGGCGCCCTGTACCACAGAGTGGAAGGCGGATCAGCGCTGGTTGAACAGGAGATGGTTACGTCGCCCGAAGTTTTCGTGGAATGGGTTGATGAGCGAGCATCAGGAAATGAAGTAGCTTGGATTTCGACGGACCCAGACAGCTTGGCCAAGCACCCAGCATGGCAGCCCAGAGCTGCTCGAGAAGACAAAATCCAGTGCGTGCCATGCGTCCTGGCCCCCTTCATCGGGAAAATGGCGTTTCAGCGAGCATTGAATGGGAACGTAATGAACGCCCTGTCTGTCGACGCAAATTATGTCCGGCGGTCCTATGTCGAAGTTTTCCAGAAGGGTCCGGTGCGTGTACCTGGAAAATGAGCCAAAATTCGCCCTTTACGGTCAGGCCGTACCAACCCGCGGACGGTGAAGCGATCTCCGAGATTTGTCGCCAATCCCCGCAACCCGCGCAGTGGTCCAAAGAAGCATACGACCAAGCGCATTCCTCTGGGCAAATCCTTCGGACGGCAGAACTCAACAGCCAGGTCTGCGGTTTCCTGGTTGCGCGGATCATCGGGGACGAAGCGGAGATTCTAAATATGGCGGTCGACCAAATGCATCGCCGCCACGGGATTGGATCTGCCTTGCTTACTGCGGCAATTTCGGCGGCGCAGGCGCAGAATGCACAAAATATTTACCTCGAGGTTCGCGAATCCAATGCCGTCGCGATCTCTTTCTATCGCCGGCACGGTTTTGAAAAAACAGCTGAGCGTCGTGAGTACTACAGGAGTCCTACAGAGAACGCAGCAGTGATGAAAAAACTAACAGGCTAGAACCAAAGTTCCAGTGGTTACCTCTTGACGTGGGCCGTCGGAGTGTTATCTTTCGTTTATGTAGTATTCATCTAAAATCCGGATCGCAGTATTGCTGGAGGAACGCATGGCAAGTATGGCGCGCAGCCCTCGGGACATACTGCTCGAAACAGACGCCGAGTATCAGCGTCTGGCAGAGCAGCACTCGAAATATCAGGCCGAACTAAATCGAATCTCCACCGCTACCTACCTCAGTTCAGAAGACCTTCTTGAAGAGATCAGACTCAAAAAGTTAAAACTGCACATAAAAGATGAAATGGAAGTTCTCGCCGCGCGGCTCCGCTCGACGCCGCCTAAACGCACGCAATAGCGACGCACTCAGTTTAAAACTCCAGCGGAATCTGTCGTAGAATGGCCATGCAACGCGTAGACGCTTGGGGTCTACCTTACGCATGGTTAAAGAAGGCTATTATTTCGGAGTGCCGCTGCTTCTCATTGGGGGTGCGGCTTTCTTTTTGCACTGGCGCATTGCGGCCTACCTATTCCTGTTCCTGGCCCTCTTTGTTTTTTCCTTCTTTCGTGATCCGGACCGCGTGATTCCCTCGCACCCGGGCGCCATCGTGTCTCCCGGCGACGGCCGGGTTGTGGTCGTTCAGGACGAAGACTACGCGGGCAAGCCCGGCAAACGTGTCAGCATTTTTCTCGCCGTCTGGAACGTGCACGTCAATCGCTCCCCGGCGGCCGGGCGCATTACAAAAATGGAGTATCGCCCAGGCAAATTCGTCGCCGCCATGCGCGCCAGCGCCTCAGCGGAAAATGAGCAAAACATATTTACTCTTTCCACCGATGCGGGAGAACTGGTCTTCAAACAGATCGCCGGCCTGATAGCTCGCCGTGTCGTAAGTTGGAAAAAAGTCGGTGACATGGTCGCTCGCGGTGAACGCATTGGGTTGGTGCGCTTTGGATCGCGGGTGGATTTATGGGTTCCCAAGCAGGCGGAGATCCTTGCAAAGGTCGGACAAAACGTAAAAGGCGGGTCTTCCATTCTCGCTAGCTGGCCAGCTTTAAACAATAATCCCGCACTGGACCGAAATGCGGTGGATGATATGAATCCAGTAGCAACTGGGAAACGGTCTTGATGCTCGATCAGCAAACTCAGCAGCAGCAAATACCGTCGTTTCGCAAGCGGCGCATAACTAATCCGCGCCTGCGTCGCGGTATCTTTTTGTTGCCCAGTCTTTTCACCGTGGCGAATCTACTCTGCGGATATTACGCGGTGATTGCTTCGCTTGTTGGCGGAGCCACGGAATTTGACCGCGCCGCAAAAGCCATCGGCCTGGCAATTTTATTCGACTCCATGGACGGACGCGTAGCACGCATGACCGGCACAAACACAGAGTTTGGTGTGCAGCTCGATTCATTGGCGGACGTGTGCAGCTTCGGAATTGCTCCCGCGGTAATGGCCTACGCTTGGGGCGTTCGAGGCATCGCCGATCTCGGCGGAACGCGCTTGCGACAGCTCAGCGAATTTGGTTGGGTTTGCTGCCTGGCATTCCTGATCTGTTGCGCGTGGCGCCTCGCAAGATTCAACGTGCAAGGCATGGCGCCCGGAAGCTCAAAGTATTTTGTGGGCATGCCCACCCCAGCTGCGGCAGCCGTGATCGCTTCCATCGTGCATGGATTTAAAGACCCTATGCAAGACTGGCGTTATGCGGTGGCGTGGTTCGTAATGGCTGCAGGGCTTGGCGCATTGATGACCAGCACGGTGCGCTACTACAGTTTCAAAGACATCCCCTGGACTCGCAAACAACCGTCCCTTGCCATTGTTTTGTTGTGCATGACCGTCGCGCTAGTATGGCTCTATTCTGAGTATGTATTGATACTTTTCTCGTGCGTCTACGCCGCTGTTGGTGTGGTCCTTCATGTCGTGCGGCTGTTGCGACACCGCATGGTTTCCCGGACTGCCTGATTAAATGCCTTCACTTGAGCGACCCTCCAATCGAATCGTTATCGCGGGCGCCTCATCGCTTTTGGGTGCGGAGCTGCGCACGGTATTGGGTGAAAGCCGTTTCGCCGGTGCAGACTTTTCATTAGTAGACGAACCAATCGTCGCGGGCACACTTACCGAAGCGGGCGGTGAGCCTGCCG
>JAUTXJ010000382.1 GCA_030838075.1 Acidobacteriaceae bacterium | reverse complement strand
TCCTGCGCAACACCTCCAACGGAATAAAATGCCGCGCCGTATCGATCATCAATCCGCGCCACGGAAATCGCGGTGTGTCCTTGATAATCACAGCTGGGGCCACAAATCCATCAGGCGACACAGTCACGAGCTGTAAAAAGGTTTGTAGCCCATGCAAAGCGCCAAGATCGGTAGGCGCAGTAATGCCCGCCCCACTCGGCGTCACTTCGAGAACATAGAATTCGTCTTCGCCCAGTTCCTGCACCGGCTTGCTGTCATGATCGACGCGTACCACCATCCTTAATTTTCCAAGGTTTGGAGCGTGAAGCGGCGGCAACAAAAGTCCGGTTTGCTTCCCGAGCCGATCCAAAAATCGTTGCAGCGCTCCCTCTAACCGCACATCCGAGTGACCCGTCAGCGTGACATTGAAACTCGCGTCAATCTTGAGGCTGCCGCTCCCCAACTGAACATTTGCAGGAACGGGCATGAGATTCAGCCCCGCCATCGGCGTCTGCAGATTCGACGCCTGCGTTTCCTGCGTCCGTGACGGCAGCTGAAGCGATGCGCTCAATACCATTAGACTCAATCCCCTCAACCACACCTTCGGCTTGTTCATTATTGTGCCGCCCTCTCCATCAATAATCTCGCCACTTCGCTAGCCATGTTTCGCGCACCGCATACTGGCACAATCAAGCCATAAGCGCAGCGTTTTTTACGCGAAAATCCCGCTTCTTCACCTTTGCCTGTCCCGCAAATCACGGCTGAGTTAGAATAATTGCATTCTGTGCCGCTTGACAAAAACAAAATGAAGACCTCCGTCGCCATCTATCCGGGCTCATTCGATCCCGTCACCAATGGCCACCTCGACTTGATCGAGCGTGGCGAGAAAATGTTTGACCTGGTGATCGTCGCGGTGCTGCAAAATGTCGATAAGCAGCCGCTCTTCACCGTCCCCGAACGCGTTGAGATGCTGCGTGAAGTCACCAAACAGTGGCCCGCCGTGGAAGTCGACGTTTTCAAAGGCCTGCTCGTCGATTACGCGCGCAAGCGTGGCGCAGGCGTAATCCTGCGCGGCATTCGCGCTGTCTCCGATTACGAATACGAATTGCAGATGGCCCTGATGAATCGCAAACTCGAGCCGCGCCTCGAAACCGTTTTCATGTTGCCCGGCGAGCCGTACAGTTATCTGAGCGCCAGGTTAGTGCGCGAAATCGCCCAACTCGGCGGCCCGCTAACCGATCTCGTGCCTGCCGTGGTAGAACAAAAGTTGCGCGCCAAAATTTCTTAAGCAGAGCGCCAAAAAAGGCGCTGATCGTCAAAGAGGAGATTCACCGATGGCTGCATCACCCACCGCAAAAGAAAAAGCCCAGTTAACGGACCGCATCAACCGCATTCAAATCTCTCCCACCGCCGCGGTCATTGCCGAAGCCGACAAGCTCAAAGCCCGTGGCGTCGATGTCGCCGATTTCGGTCCCGGCGAGCCGGACTTCCCGACTCCCGACCACATCAAAAAGGCCGCCATCAAGGCCATCGACGAGAACAAAACTAAATACACCGCCACGGCCGGCATCATGCCTCTCCGCGAAGCCATCTGCGCCTGGCACAAACGCGAACTAGGCTCTGCCTACGAAGCAAAAGAATGCGTCGTCAACGTGGGCGGCAAACACTCCATCTTCAATCTCGTGAGCCTCCTGATCCAGAACGGCGACGAAGTCATCATCCCCGCTCCCTATTGGGTCAGCTACCCGGACATCGTGAAATATGCCGGCGGCACGCCCGTTTTCGTGCAAGCCAAATCCGAAGACGGCTTCGCCGTAAAAGCCGCCGCCATTGAAAAGGCCATCACCCCCAAGACCCGCATGGTGTTCCTCAACTCCCCAAGCAACCCCTGCGGCGGCGTAGTGCCCCCCGATGAATTCGAACACATCCTCGCCCTTTGCAAAAAACACGAAATCTGGCTGATGAGCGACGAATGTTATTCGCATTTCACCTATGCACCGCACAAACCCTACTCCATCGCCAGCGCCGCCGGTTCGAAAGACCACGTCATCATCATCGGCTCCATGTCCAAAACTTTCGCCATGACCGGCTGGCGCATCGGTTACACACTCGCCCCGGAACCGCTGGTGCAAGCCTCCATCAAATTGCAAAGCCAATCCACGTCCAACCCCACTTCCATCGCCCAGTACGCCGCTCTCGAAGCCATGCGTGGCTCCATGGATTCCATTCCGGTAATGCTCGCCGAATACGCCCGTCGCCGCCGCCGTATTGTCGACGGCTTGCGCGCCATTCCCGGCATCACCTGCGAAGACCCCGGCGGCGCGTTTTACGCTTTCCCAAATATTTCTGCGTACCTCCATGGCCCCAACGCGCTGGCAAAATCCTGCACAGAAATCACCAAGCTCCTGCTCGATAAAGTTCAGGTCGCCGTAGTTCCCGGCGAAGCCTTCGGCGCTCCCGGCTATCTCCGGCTTTCCTACGCCACTTCCATCGAGCGCATCGACGAAGGGTTGCGCCGTCTGGGACGTTTTTTCTCACGCGCTGAAGCCGCCACTTAGTCCGTGCGGCCGCAGCCCACACGCATCGAGCCGCAGTTCATGCCGCGCATCTGGGGCGCGCGCTCCCTCGCGCCCATTTACCCGCAGAAAACAAATCTCCCGGAGCCCATAGGCGAAGCCTGGCTCACCGGGCCGCAATCTAACATCGAATCGGGCCCGCTAGCAGGCCCCATCAATCAGGCCTGGCAGAAAATGCCGCCTGAGTGGCGTGGCACCGATTTCCCATCTCCACCGCCCGACCAATTTCCGCTTTTAGTGAAATTCCTTTTCCCCATCGATCAGCTTTCCATCCAGGTCCATCCCGGCGACGCCTATGCCATGCAACACGAGGCACCCGGCGCGACAGGCAAAACGGAAATGTGGCACGCCGTCTCCGCTGAACCCGGCGCGAATCTTCTCCTCGGTCTACTCCCCCAAGTGGATCGCCAGCAATTCCAATCCGCCATCGAACACGGCCGCCTGGAAAACTTCTTCGAACGCCTGCCGGTCTTTGCCGGCGACACTTTTTTCGTCTCGCCCGGCACCCCGCACACCATCGGCCCGGGAATGATTCTTTGCGAAGTCCAACAGAATTGCGATCTCACCTACCGCCTCTACGACTTCCATCGCCTCGACTCAAGCGGCCAGCCCCGCCAGTTGCACATTGAAAAAGCCATGGCCGTCATCGACTTTGATCATCGAAATGGCGGAAAAGTCGCGCCCGTTGCATTACCCTCGCCCAACGGCACAAAAAAATCTCTACTGGTGGCTTGCCCTTACTTTGTGACCGAACGCTGGGACTTTTCTGCGCCCCACCGTGCCAACTCCGACCCCGCTCACTTCGAACTTTTAACCGTGCTTTCCGGCCGTGGCGCCATTCAGCTCAGCGGCGGTTCTTACTCCTACCAGCAGGGCCATTGCTGGTTCATTCCCGCAAATTTGGGTGAATTCTCGATCGCACCTGAAACTCCCACCGCGCTGCTGCGCGCCTACGTGCCCGCTTCAAACTCGCTTCGCAATCAACTTTCGCGTAGCGGCGTGCCGGATTCCGCCATTCAACAAGTGCTTTTCACCTGATACCCATGCCCGCAGAAAAACCCACCGTGCACGCTGTAATCCTCGCCGGAGGCCGCGGCACCCGTTTCTGGCCGCGCAGCCGCACCCGCACACCCAAGCAACTCCTCAACATCATCGGCGCAGATTCCATGCTGCAGCAAACCGTAGCGCGCCTTAAACCTTTCATCCCCGCGCAAAATATCTGGACCGTCACCAACGCGGAACAATCCGCATCCGTTCGCAAGCACTTGCCGTCCTCCGCCCGCAAACACATTCTCGCCGAACCTGTCGGCCGCAGCACCGCCGCTGCCATCGCGCTCGCCGCCGTGCACATCCGTCACAAGCAAAACGCCGACGCCTTAATGGCCGTGCTGCCCGCCGATCTCTATATCGCGCAGCCTAAAAAATACACAAAGATCGCCCAGTTGGCGCTGAACGTAGCGCGCGAACAAGGCCGCATGGTCGTCCTCGGCATTCCGCCGAGCCGCCCCGAAACCGGTTTCGGCTATATCCAGTGCGCCAAAAAAGCAGTCTTACGTAATCCTTTCCCAGTCTTCCCCGTTCAAGCATTCAAGGAAAAGCCCGATTTGCAGTTAGCAAAGAACTACGTCACCTCCGGCAACTACCGCTGGAACGCCGGAATGTTTTTCTGGCGTGTCTCCACTTTTCTGGATTCGCTAAAAAAATATTTACCGAGGACTTACGCCGCACTAGAAACTCTCGCCGCCAGCATCGGCACGCGCAAATACGAAAGCAAACTTCGCTCCATCTATCCGCGCCTCGAAAATATCGCCGTCGACTACGCCATTCTCGAACCCGCCACTCGCGAAAAAGGCCCCTCCCGCGTTTTCATGATTCCCGCCGACATCGGCTGGAGCGACATCGGTTCCTGGACCGCTGTCCATGACCAATCATCAAGCGCCGCAAAAGAAAATGTCCTCGCTGGCGCCGGCCACATGCTCGAGGCCGAAGGCA
>JAUTXJ010000371.1 GCA_030838075.1 Acidobacteriaceae bacterium | reverse complement strand
GCACCCTGAAAAGGCGCCGGTGATCAATGGCGAAAATGGAATCAGCCAAAAAGCTGAGGGCCCGGGACGCGCCTCGCACTACATCTCGCTAACGCGCTTAGCCACGACCGGCTCGGTAACCGTGAATGGCAAATCCTTTTCTGTTTCCGGCTTGGCCTGGATGGATCACGAATTCTTCACTCACCAGCTCACTCCGGAACAAGCCGGCTGGGACTGGATGAGCCTGCAGCTCGATGACCACTCGGAGCTGATGCTGTTTCACATTCGCCGCAAGGACGGGTCGATTGATCCGTTCTCCGCCGGCACTTATGTCGACGCGCAAGGGCACACCGTCCATCTGCGCGAATCGGATTTCGTTTTGCAGCCGGTGGGCGACACCTGGAAAAGTCCAACTTCCGGAGCGAGCTATCCCGTGCACTGGAGAATCTCCGTGGCAAAACTCGGCATCGAACTGGAGGCCAGGACGCCGCTGCCTTCGCAGGAACTGGCCGGCGATTCCCACATCTCACCAATATATTGGGAAGGCGCGATCGACCTTACCGGCAAACGTTCCGGGGCCGTTATCGCGGGTTCAGGCTATCTGGAGATGACTGGCTACGTTAAGGGCGCTGCTGCCCCGATCTAGTTTGTCGCAACGTCGTTCACGCGAGGTTGCTACTTCGCCACCTAAAAATATCATGGCTTAAAAGGTGAAGCCCTTCGCCTGGATGAACGAATTTCACTCACGTCAGCAAGTTTAATGGCCGACGAATGCCTGTTGCAGCGCGGCCTGAGAACGATGGCGTTCGATGGCGACTCCGGCAACTAGGCTGGCGTAATCGATCAACCGCACTTCTCTTTCTGTGGGGGCTCGGACTGTACGAAAATACATTCGGACAGACCTTCGTAATAAGTCACGTTCTCGCCGCGTTACCTGACGTTTTTGTTGGATCTCGAGACGCGTTCGGTGATGTCACGCTGCGCGTAGCGCAAATAGTGACGCAGTCAACGAGAGGGTAGCACAGGGCAACTCAAGCCAATTCAACAGCTTAGGTTTGTTCCTTGTAGTTCGGGACCAGGAGGTCGAAGGTTCAAATTCTTTCGCCCCGACCACTAAAACACGTTTTCGTCCTAAATGATTTAGTGCCGTGACTCACCCTCGTATTGCCGGAAGCTGGAACCTCGCCTTGTAAAATCGCCGCCCTCCAGCCAAACTTTCAACCATTAGTCGCTTGGAAAATTAATGATATGAGGGATTACTCGTGCGGTCGGCTGGCGCTCTGCCTTGTGTTCTTCGGTTTGTGCCCTGCATGGTCTGCAACGCAAGAAAATCCAAGGGCGCCCGTTGAGCAGAAATACTCTGATCAGTCTGCGACTTTGTCACCGGCACCCGCAAAGTTCACCGACCTAACCGCGGCTCTGGGGATAAATTTTGAATATGTCGCGTCGCACACATCCAAGAAATATCTAATTGAGACCATGGGCTCGGGCGTGGCTTTATTCGATTACGACAACGACGGCCGTCTCGATATTTTTGTAGTGAATGGTGCTCCGCTCAGTGATCCGACGCCTAAGGGAACTGTTCCTCAAAAATCCGGTCCAAAATATTGGAACCGCCTTTACCATCAAAAGCCCGACGGCACATTCGAAGACGTTACTGAGAAAGCTGGCCTTCAAGGCGCGGGCTATGGCATGGGCGTTGCCGTGGGCGATTACGACAATGATGGATTTGAAGATTTGTACGTGACCGCGTACGGCGGAAACAAGCTTTATCACAACAATGGAGACGGGACGTTCACGGATGTGACGGAGAAAGCCGGAGTCGCCGGAAGTGGATGGTCGACCAGCGCCGCGTGGGTGGACCTGGATGCCGACGGACGGCTCGATTTGGTCGTGTTGCGATATCTGCAGTGGGATTTCGACGATCTCTGGTGCGGCCAGCGCAAAGAAGGCTATCGCGCCTATTGCCATCCGGATGCGTTTCATGCCATCTCGCCGCTCGTGTATCACAACGATGGCAACGGACATTTCACTGAAGTGTCGCGCCAGTTGGGTCTCGCTGCGCCCGGCAAGGGGTTAGGCATCACGCTTGCCGATTACGATCGCGAGGGGCACATCGATATTTTTATCGCGAACGACTCCATGCCCGAATTTCTTTACCATAATAAAGGTGACGGCACATTCGAGGATGTTGCGCTCAGCTCCGGCGTGGCCGTCGATGGCGAAGGCCACACCTACGCCGGCATGGGCGCAGACTTCGCGGACTATAACAACGATGGTCTGCCAGACCTGGTAGTGACAGATCTCGCCAGCCAAATGTATGCGCTATACCGAAACAATGACGACGGTACTTTCACGTATGACAGTTACCCTTCCGGCATCGGACGCATGACGATGGCACACTCGGGCTGGGGAGTTCGTTTCATCGATTATGACAATGACGGATGGAAAGATCTTCTTATCACGCAGGGACACGATCTGGATACTATCCAACTCAATTTTCCCAATCTTCATTACCGGGAACCCATGCTACTGGCAAGAAATACCGGCCAAAAATTCGTGGATGTTTCCTCGCAGTCCGGAGACATCTTTCAAAAAGCCTGGGTAGGTCGCGGCCTGGCGCTCGGCGATATTGATAACGATGGCCGATTGGATGCTGTGGTCACCGGCAATGACGGAGCGTTATATGTTCTTCACAACGCCACGCCGACGCAGAACCATTGGTTAGCATTGCTGCTTATCGGGCACAAAAGTAATCGCGACGCGATCGGCGCTGAAGTTAAAATAACAACCGCAAAGGGCATTCAGATGGCAACCGTCACGACCGCGGGCAGCTATCTTTCATCCAGTGACAAACGCGTGCATTTTGGTTTGGGATCAGAAAAGACTGCCAACGTCGAAATTCGCTGGCCCAGTGGGGTTCGTCAAACGATCAAGAATGTTGCTCCCGATCAAATTCTTCGAGTGGATGAACCGTCGCCTGAACCCGTAGAAAAACGCAACCCCAATGATCTTGTAAAACCGCGAGAACAATAATTTTTTCCGGATCAAGAATAGCTACGGATTCTTTATTTCGGGTGGCATTTGCCATTGCGGAACAAAAAAGTCGCCCAGTAGATCTGCTGCAACTTTTTCAGGACCGTTAGCAGAGGAAGCTGCAAAGGCGACTGCATGTTCCTTATCTCCAGTTCGGGCGTAAGCCTGGCTGAGGAGTCGCCTGGCTTGGTCATTATTTGGTCGGAGTCGAAGCGCTTCCTGCAGCTCAATAATCGCGACGTCGAGACGTCCTAAACTCATTTCCGTTTTGCCCAGACTGAGATGTGCTTCCGCATTATTGGGATCCAGTTTCAGAGCATCTTGAAAAGCCGCGATGGCTTCTTCTCGCTTACCGCTGCGATCGAATGCCAGGCCACGAAAATAGCTGATCAGGAAATTCGGCCCCAGCTTTTGCTGCGCGATAGAAAGCTTTTCGGACGCTTCCTCGGCGCGGCCCGTTCTCAAAAGCACCTGTGCCAATCCAACGTAGCCTGTAGGAAGCGGATCGCCGGCGGACACCAGGTCGCGAAAAACTTTTTCCGCCTCGGCGTAATGTCCGGCAGCGAGTTGCGCCGCGCCCAGCCGTAAATGCAAAGCGTAAGACTTTGGATTAGCCGCGAGTCCATCCTGAACCGCGGAAATCGCGTCCGAATAGCGGCTCAACTCCATCAACTCACGTGTCAGGTTTAGCCACCGCTCTTCGTTGTCGGGAGCAAGGGCTGCGGCCTTGTGAAAAGCGTTAAGCGAGCGATCATTTTGCTTCAAGTCCGCGGCGGCAATGCCCAGGATGGTCCAGGCTTCGGCGGATTCATGGGCGTTCGCATCGCCGCGCGTCAGAGCGTGCTGATAAAAATCGGCCTGGGCAATCGCTTTGCCGTAATTTCCGGCGAGTAGATAAGTGAGCGCCAAATCGAATTGTCGCCAGAGATTTTCAGGAGTCGACGGACCGTTGCTCCATTTCTGGATGATTCGAATCGCTGAGTCATTCTCTCGAAGCGCCAGAAAAAGGTCGACCACATGAATGGATTGCTGGTCGTCTAAAGAGATTGTTGCGAGCTGCTCGAGAAATTTGCGTGCTTTATCTTTATTGCCTAACGCAATGTGTGCAGTCGCCAATTGAATCGAGAAACTGGCGTCGGGCGGCAACGGCACAGCGGAGGATTCAATTTCGCGGATAGCCCGGGCATAAAGCTGCTCATCAAGCAACACCCGTCCGAGATAGTAGTGAGCAAACGAATCGCTCGGAGAAAGTTCTACAGCGTGGTCCAGCGCCACGCGCGCGGGCTCAAGCTGGTGCTCGTTCCATTCGAGAAAGCCGAGATTCCGGTACGCGTCTTCCATTTGCGGATCGAGGCGAATCGCCTCGCGGTATTCGCTGGCTGCTTCTCCGTTTTTCCCAAGACGGACCAACACAATGCCACGAAAATTACGAACGCGCGCATCTTCAGGGTGTTCGCGCTCCGCTTCGGTGAACTCAGCGAGGGCGTCGTCCATGCGATTAGCTTGCAGCGCGGCGAGGCCCCTTTGAAAGGAATCTCCCTGACTGAGTTGTCGGGGCGCAGGCCTGCTAAGAGAATTGGCAAGCAGAGGGTT
>JAUTXJ010000336.1 GCA_030838075.1 Acidobacteriaceae bacterium | reverse complement strand
TAACTGGCAGCTCCCAGATCAAGTCCCATCGGCTCATTGTCGACAATGGTCACAATAATGACGGGGATTTCCGCTAGCGCCGGATCGCTCTTGAGTTTCTTCAGCACCGACCAGCCATCGAATTCCGGCATGACCACATCCAACGTGATCACCAGCGGTTTCTCTTGCTTCGCAAGTCGCAACCCCTCCTCGCCGTTGGAGGCAACCACCACGCGAAATCCTGATTTACTCAGAAAGCGGGACATCAAATCCCGCACTGAAGCGTCATCGTCTATAACCAGAACCGTGTCTTGATAAATCCTGGGGCCCGCCGGCGAATCATCATTCGCAGAGGCTGGGCGCGCAAGTTTCGTGGCGTCCAGAACCACCTGGGTTGGCACTTGCACCGTGAAAATGGAGCCCTTTCCGGGTTCACTTTCCACACTGATCTGTCCTCGCATGAGTTGCACGAAGCGATGGGTGATCGCCAGTCCAAGCCCCGTGCCGCCATATTTTCTAGCAATGGAGGCGTCCGCTTGGGAAAATTCAAAGAACAAATTCTGTTGCTGCTTCTCTGAAATTCCGATGCCAGTGTCGGTTACGCGGAACCGGATGTAACCATCGCGGTCGTTCTGATCGACGTCCAGCGCGATGGTGCCGTGATCGGTGAATTTGCATGCGTTGCTCAGCAAATTAAACAAGATCTGTCTGACTTTAGTGATATCCGCTCGCATGAAGCCGAGATTTTCTGATACGTGGATCTTGATCTGATTGCTGTTCTTTGCGGCAGCCGGCTGCAAGGTCGTGGCGATTTCATCGATGAGCGGCAATACCTCAAAATCCTCGAGGTGCAGCCCCATCTTTCCGGCCTCAATCTTCGAAAGATCAAGAACGTCATTGATGAGTGACAGTAAGTGTTTGCCGGCTGATTGAATCTTTCGCAGATCTTCCACATTCTCGGAGCGTCCCGATTCGCGCGCCTCTTCGTCCAGCATTTCGCTGTATCCAATGATGGCATTGAGCGGTGTGCGCAATTCGTGGCTCATATTCGCGAGGAAGGTGCTCTTCGCGCGACTGGCTTCCTCGGCGGTGTGTTTAGCGGTCAGCAACTCTTCCTGCGTTTGCCTGCGATGCAGGATTTCTTTCTCCAGTTCCAACGTTCTGGTTTTCAATTCATCGTTCGCGGAGCGCAGCGCCCCATCCCGGTGTTGGATTTCAGAGAGCATGGTGTTGAAACCATCGATCAGCCTGCCAATCTCATCGCCATAGGATTTTGTGGCGCGCACCGAATAGTTCTTGTTGGCCGAGACCTCTCTCATCGAATCTTCCAGGTGCAAAATCGGCCTGGAAATCAGTCTCTGCAATTTCGACGAAACGAATAATGCGAAGCTGCCGGAGATCAGCACAAAAATGCAGAGAATTCCGCCGTACCGTTTGGCTCGCACACTCCATTGCCGCATGTCTGATTGCAAAAAAAGCGTGCCGAGGTGTTCCCCATTCAGCGTGACGTCGTGGAACACTTGCAAATATCCGCCGTAAAATCGATATCCCTGGTCTTGCGCCAGAGACGGAAGAACCTTCGGGAAGGTGTCGTTGGCACGCGAATAATGCGCAAATTCCTTGCCATCCACGCCGTACAGTACCGCTGCCACGATGTCTTCTTTCGCGGTGAGCGCCGTCAGTGTCGCGGTCGCAGCGGGCACATCTTTGAATTCCATGGCGCCCGCGCTGTTGTAACCAATAATTTCCGCTTGTGTGCGAAGGTCTTGAACGAGCAAGTGCCGAAACGCCACCAAGTCGTATATGAGGAAACTCAATGCCGAAAGCACCAGCGCCGCGCTGCTGGTGAGCATCGTGATAAGGGTCAATTTCCGCTTGATCGAAAGGTTGTGAAAATTCATCCAGGCTTCCTTGCCGAGGGCCCGGCCGACGCAATGATTCTCGCCAGCGTCAATAGCCTGGAACTGATATTCAAATTCCCGTCGTGAGCCGCGTCGACATTCACTTCAAACCGCACGCGATTGTCTTCCAACATCAACCGGATTATGCCTCCACGTTCCGCAAAGCCTGGCGTTTCTCCGACCGTCAGGACAGGAAGTCCTTTGACGGCGTCAAATATTTCCTCGAAGTGCAATTTCTCCGAGGAACTCACGAACAGAATCCTGCAGTCCTTAAAATCCTTGGAATCCTTAAGTTCTTTGCTCCACTTGAACCGCCGGATCACGAAACCACGCGTTCCAATTTTCTTGCCTTCTACAACGTGATTGATGATGTCTCCGAATGGATCCGTCCCCAGCACTCCGATGACAATGGGAGAGTCCGGCTCCGCAAAAGCCGTGGAGGGCCACTCCACGAACTTGGCGAAGTTGTAAATGAACCCCGCTTTGATGAGGTATTCCGACGAATCGGAGCCATCACCGGCTTGTGCGCCAGCTGATGCGGTCCAATTCAGAGTCATGCTGAAGATGGCGATTAAGACTACCAGTCGCCTCAACATGACCTTCGCGGGCCTCGATTGTTTAAAATCGCTCACTGGTCCATTTTCCGATTACTTGAAATTTACGGTTACGCTGCCATAGACGGCCCGCTTTACGATCGTGGGAGCGGTGTTGATGAAATCAGGAATGAATTCCAGGTGCTGATTGTTGAGCAAGTCCTGGCCGGTGATGGACAACTGCACGCGCGGCACTGGGCGCCATCCGAGGTGCGCATCCAATGAGTAGTACGACGGTATGTTGATGGCCGGGAGATGGTCGACAAATCGCAGGGTGTTGTCCAGGTCGAAATGCTTCGGCAAATCAAGCGAAGAGCGCACGTACCACTGATGACGCGGATTTGATCCGTTGGGAAGGTCGGCAGTGGGGTCCAGGCTGTTGGCATTCTTCGCTATGTCCATTTGCAGATAGCTGTAAGAACCCACCAGTCTCCAGGTCGGCGTGACTTTCCAATCTGCAATAAATTCGGCGCCGTACGTTCCGCCGCCCATTTTGTTGCCCGCCACAAAGGGAACAACTAGATCCGTCGGAACCGGATTGCCTTCGAGAAATGGCGCGCCCGGCTCCGCCGTCCGTAGATTTGAATAGCGGTTGTAAAAAGTGGCGACGTCCGTAGAAAGAGTGTTGGTTACCTGAACCCGGTATCCCAATTCATAGGCCAGCAGATCTTCCGATTGGAAGTTGTTGCTCCCATACACAGTTACCAGTGCAGGGAACGGCGTCGGATTTTGCGGTATTCCGGGAGGTACTACCTCCGAAGTGAGTCGCAATCCTTCTTCGGTTAACGCCGGAGTCCGAACCGCGCGAGACACTGCGGTCCATATCGACTGGTTGGGCGTCATGGTCCAAAGGAGTCTGACATTGGGCTCGAATTCGAAACCAGTGAAGGTGTTATGCTCAAATTTCGAACCGACTGTTAAACGCAAAGAGTGAACGAGACTGATCTCATCTTGCAAGAAAGCGCTGAATTGATTCAAAGATCGCTGGTTGGGCATCAGCGAGACTGAAAAGCTGGGGTCGTTGCGATCCATGATGGACCGGTATCCCAGGCCCCAAACCATCTGTTGGGCATCACCCACGTGGAAGCCGTCCTGAAAATCCACGTCGAAAAGATTTTGGTGATCCACGAATAACGAATTGTCCGACAGGGTGGTGTTGTCGAAGTACATCTGCAACGACATCGATCCACCTTCGGAAGAATGGTTCCAGCGTCCCAGAACGTTTCCGCCGCTGTACGCCCCGCTATTCGGAAAAGTATTGGAATAAGGCGCCGCGAAGGAGGGAACCGTTAAAGTTTCGTTGTACCCGCTGTGGTAGAGGTCACCTTGTAATGTGAAAGAATTCGAGCCTGCGGGCGTGTAGTCCGCGCGAAACCCTCCACGCTGGGCCTCCCACCCGTCGTTCGCGGTACCACCGTTGACATACTGGGACGGAGCCCAGTCGAAATACTTCCCGTAGATGCGGTACGTTGTGTCCCCACCAATTTTGTCGCCATAGCGAGCAGCCACTGAACCGCGTTCTTCGTTGCCGCCACCTGCGGTTACGACGCCACCTTGCGTAGCTTTGGCTTTCTTGGTGATGATGTTAATTACGCCATTGACCGCATTTGCTCCCCACAAAGTTGCTCCGGGTCCACGAATAACTTCGATGCGATCGATATCCTCAAGCATCACGTCTTGAACGTTCCAGTAGACTCCCGAGAAGAGCGGCGTGTATACGCTTCGGCCGTCAATCAGCACCAGCAGCTTGTTATCAAAGCGTCCATTGAAGCCGCGCGAACCGATGGCCCACTTGTTTTCGTCAATGCGCGCTACTTCCAGACCAGGGACGAGTCGCAGCGCTTCGGGAATGCTGGTAGCGCCCGAGCGTCGCAAGTCCTCCTGCGTGATGACAAAAATCGCGGCAGCGGCGTCAGCGACCTTCTGTGTGCGCTTCGAGACGGAAGTCACCTGAATGTTCATCAGGTCTTCCATGCTGAGAGCGGTCACGTCCGGCACGCTCTGCTGGCTTTGAGCAGCGCCGTTCGCTGCCAGAAAGACAGTCATGAAACTCGCAAGCACGGTTCGCCCGACGATCCGTGCGGTGGCTAAACTGGGTGGGTGTTTCGAAAACATGGTTATATTCCCTTCTCTGAAA
>JAUTXJ010000298.1 GCA_030838075.1 Acidobacteriaceae bacterium | reverse complement strand
ACCAGCTCAACCGCTTCGCCGGTGAAGTAACGCGCGTGGCGCGCGAGGTTGGTAGCGAAGGGCGTGTGGGTGGACAGGCGAACGTGCCCGGAGTAGCTGGAACGTGGAAGGATTTGACGGACTCGGTAAACTCCATGGCCGGAAACTTGACCGGTCAGGTCAGAAACATCGCGGAGGTGACTACCGCCGTGGCTCGCGGAGACCTCTCACGCAAAATTACGGTGGACGTGAAGGGCGAAATTCTGGAGTTGAAGAACACCATTAACACCATGGTGGACCAACTCAACGCGTTCGCGGGCGAAGTCACCCGCGTGGCGCGCGAAGTTGGCACGGAAGGGAAGTTGGGAGGCCAGGCCCAGGTTCCTGGAGTCGGCGGCACCTGGAAAGATTTGACCGACAACGTGAACTTCATGGCCAGTAACTTGACCGGCCAAGTGAGAAATATCGCGGAAGTGGCGACGGCTATCGCGAGCGGCGACCTTTCCCGCAAGATCACCGTCGACGTGCGCGGCGAAATTTTGCAACTGAAAGAAACGCTGAACACGATGGTGGAACAGTTGCGATCGTTCGCCGCGGAAGTCACCCGCGTGGCGCGCGAAGTCGGCAGCGAAGGCCGCTTGGGTGGACAAGCAAACGTGCCTGGAGTCGCGGGCACGTGGAAGGATTTGACGGACTCGGTAAACTCCATGGCCGGAAACTTGACCGGTCAGGTGCGAAACATCGCGGAAGTCACGACCGCCGTCGCACGCGGAGACCTGTCACGCAAAATCACTGTAGACGTGAAAGGTGAAATTCTGGAGTTAAAGAACACCATCAATACGATGGTGGACCAATTGAACGCGTTCGCCGGCGAAGTAACGCGCGTGGCGCGCGACGTCGGCACCGAAGGAAAACTGGGAGGCCAAGCTAAAGTCCCCGGCGTAGCGGGCACCTGGAAAGACTTGACCGACAACGTCAACTTCATGGCCAGCAACTTGACCGAACAGGTCCGCGGTATCGTGAAAGTCGTGACCGCGGTCGCCAACGGGGAATTGACGCAAAAGCTCACAGTAAACGCGAAAGGCGAGGTAGCCGCGCTCGCTGAAACCATCAACAACATGACGGATACCCTGGCGACGTTCGCGGACCAAGTGACCACCGTGGCACGCGAAGTTGGCGTGGAAGGCCGCTTGGGAGGCCAAGCGAACGTGCCCGGTGCCGCTGGAACGTGGAAAGACTTGACCGGTAACGTAAACCTGCTGGCAGATAACTTAACCAACCAGGTGCGCGCCATCGCGGAAGTGGCCACCGCCGTGACCAAGGGAGACTTGACCCGTTCGATTCAGGTGGAAGCGAGCGGCGAGGTCGCGGAACTGAAAGACAACATCAACACGATGATCGACAACCTACGCTTGACCACGGACCGCAACGCCGAGCAGGACTGGCTGAAAACAAACTTGGCGCGGTTTACAGGCATGTTGCAGGGGCAACGCGATTTGACATCAGTGGGACGCATGATGCTTTCCGAGTTGGCGCCGCTGGTGAATGCGCAGCAAGGCGTGATCTACCAGATGGAGACAGAAAATTCTGCGGGCATGGTGCTGCTGTCGGCATTCGCGGACGACGGCGAAGACGGACACCGGCAGCATCTCCGCGTTGGTGAAGGGCTGGTGGGACAATGTGCCGCGGAGAAGCGGCGAATGTTGATATCCGACGTGCCCAGGACTGCCGTGCCGGTGCGATCCGGATTATTCGAAGCGGTACCAAAAAATGTGATTGTGCTGCCGGTTTTGTTCGAAGACCGCGTTAAAGCGGTCATCGAACTGGCCTCACTCAGTGCCTTTACCGCGTCTCACCTGGCCTTCCTCGAGCAATTGACGGCCAGTATCGGCATCGTGCTGAACAGTATTGAAGCCACCATGCAGACGGAAGGCTTGCTGAAACAATCGCAGCAATTAGCAACCGAACTGCAGACGCAGCAGAAGGAATTGCAGCAGACCAACGAGCAACTGGCCCAGAAAGCGCAGCAACTTGCCGAACAGAACGTCGAAGTCGAACGCAAAAACCAGGAAATCGAGCAGGCCCGCCGCGCATTGGAAGAAAAGGCCAAGGAGTTGGCGCTCACTTCCAAGTACAAGTCAGAATTCCTGGCCAACATGTCTCACGAGCTACGCACCCCGTTGAACAGCATTCTGGTTCTAGGCCAGCAGTTGAGCGACAACCCCGACAGCAATTTGACGCCCAAGCAAGTGGAGTTCGCGCGTACCATTCACGGCGCGGGCACGGACTTGCTGAACCTGATCAGCGACATCCTGGATCTGTCGAAGATCGAGTCCGGCACGGTTTCGGTGGAAGCGGAAGAAGTATTTTTCGCCAGCCTGCTGGAAATGATTGGACGTCCTTTCAAGCACGAAGCAGAGAATCGCAGGCTGTCGTTTGAAGTAGCCGCAGATCCACATCTGACGCGCAGCCTGGTTACGGATTCCAAGCGACTGCAGCAGGTATTGAAAAACTTGCTATCCAACGCGTTCAAGTTTACGGAACACGGTGGGGTACGGTTGTCAGTTGCCGCGGTGGAAAGCGGATGGAGTGAAAATCATCCAATTTTGAATGGCGCTGCGTCGGTTATCGCGTTTGAAGTTTCAGACACCGGTATCGGCATACCGTCCGAAAAACAGAGAATTATCTTCGAGGCCTTTCAACAAGCCGACGCGGGAACCAGCCGGAAGTACGGCGGGACCGGTTTGGGACTGGCTATCAGTCGCGAATTGGCCAGTTTGCTGGGGGGGGAAATTCAACTGCGCAGCCAACCGGGGAAAGGCAGCACCTTCACGCTGTACTTGCCGAAGACCTACGTGGGACCGTCGAACGCACTGGGCACGATCACGGAGCGCAAAGCGTCTTCGAGCGCGACGGCCATGCATCTCGCGGGCGCAACCATGCTGGAGCACCCGACAGAGACGATTCCCGACGATCGCGAAAGCCTCGTGCCGGGCGATAATGTGCTGCTGATCGTAGAGGACGATCCGCATTACGCGCGCGTCCTTGCTGATCTCTCTCGCGACAAAGGGTTCAAGGTGCTGGTGGCCTCGCGCGGCGCGGAAGCGCTGGCATTGGCGCGCGAGTACAATCCAACTGCTGTGTCGCTGGACGTTTTTCTACCGGATATGCTCGGCTGGACGGTGCTGAATCACTTGAAACAGGATCCCGCCACACGGCACATTCCAGTACAGATGCTGACCATGGATGAGGATCGTCATCACGGATTGGCGCGCGGAGCCTTTTCCTTCGTGACCAAGCCGACCACTCCAGAAGGATTGGAATCAGCGCTCGAAAAAATCAAAACGTACTCCGCGCCACGCCGTCGGCGCTTGCTGGTGGTGGAAGACAATCCCGCGGAGCAATTGAGTATCCGCGAATTGCTGACCCACACCGACATTGACGTTACTGTGGCCGAGACTGGCACGGAAGCGTTGATGAGCGTGAATGAAAACAACTTTGACTGTGTCGTGTTGGACCTGCGGCTTCCCGATATGTCAGGTTTCGACGTACTGGAGCGTATTGGTAACAGCCCGACACTGAGCGACTTGCCGGTTGTAGTTTTTACCGGCAAAGACTTGTCTTCCGAAGAGGACGCGCGACTGCACACGCTGGCACGCAGTGTCGTCGTCAAGGACGTGGAATCTCCGGAGCGGCTGCTCGACGAAACAGCATTGTTCCTGCACCGCGTCGTTACCGACCTGCCACCCGAGAAACAGCGAATGCTGGAGAAGTTGCATCGCTCCGACGAAGCACTGGTCGGTAAGAAAGTGTTGGTAGTGGACGACGACGTCCGCAACATTTTCGCGCTCAGCAGCGTCCTCGAACGTCGCGGCATGACGGTGCTCACCGCGGGCACCGGGCGCGAAGCGATCAAGACTCTGGAATCCACAAAAGACGTGGCCATCGTGTTAATGGACATTATGATGCCCGAAATGGATGGCTATGAAACCATGCAGGTGATTCGGCAGAATGCCGCACTGCGACGCTTGCCGATCATCGCCCTCACTGCCAAGGCCATGAAAGGCGACCGCGAGAAATGTCTCGAAGCGGGCGCATCAGAATATCTGGCCAAGCCCGTGAATACCGACCAACTGCTTTCCGCGCTTCGCATGTGGCTGCACCGGTAGCTTGGGAAATTATTTATGCGCCACCGCATAACCGTTAGAGCGAAGTCTTTTGGAATCGAAGCAGTGGGTTTCAAATTCCGGAGCCTGGCAGATAAAATATGATCGTGCCTGACAAAGTAAATATCTTGATGGTGGACGATCAGCCTTCCAAGCTTTTGACCTATGAGGCCATCCTCGCCGAACTAGGCGAAAATCTGGTCAAGGCCAACTCCGGGCGCGAAGCACTGGAATTGCTATTGAAGATGGACATTGCGGTAGTGCTGATGGACGTCAGCATGCCGGAATTGGACGGCTTCGAGTTGGCGGAAATCATCCGGCAGCATCCCCGGTTTCAAAAGACCGCGATAATTTTTATTTCCGCGGTGCATTTGACGGATCTGGACAGATTGAAAGGTTACCAGCGCGGTGCGGTGGATTATTTGTCGGTGCCGGTAGTGCCGGAGCTGCTGCGAGCGAAGGTAACTGTGTTTGCTGAGTTGCACCGCAACGCCCAACAGTTGGAGCTCTTGAACACCGAGCTGCGGGGCCTCTCGGGAAAATTGTTGAGTACGCAGGACGAAGAACGACGGCGCATCGCGCGGGATTTGCACGACGGCTTGGGCCAGGAGCTGAGCGCGGCCAAAATGCTGGTGGATGGAATTCATATGGGACACCAATCATCAGAGGCCAAGAATCAGGCCGCGCTGCAAGCCAGCGGATTACTGGAGCGGGTGATGCAGCAAGTGCGCAGCATTTCGCATCTCTTGCACCCGCCGTTGCTGGATGAAATCGGTTTGCAGTCGGCGCTGCGCTGGTACTTGGATGGATTGACGGAACGTAGCGGGATTGAGACCGTTTTTGATGTGCAACCACAAGAATTTCCGCGGCTAGCGCCGGAAGTCGAGACTGCGGTTTTTCGAATCGTGCAGGAAGCGTTGACCAATGTCTTTCGCCATTCAGGAGCAATGAAAGCATGTATTAGCTTGACCAAAGACGAAAACCAGGTGGCAGTGAGCGTGCGCGATTTTGGTAAAGGCATCGCCGGACATATCGTGGAGTTGCGCCCCGGCAGCGTGGGGATCGGACTTGGTGGGATGCGCCAGCGCGCTAAGGAATTCGGCGGCGAGTTACGATTGAAAAACGCAGACCCGGGCACCCTCATCGAAGTGACTATTCCCTTAAAGATGGGCGATTCGGAAGTGCGAGCCACGCAAGCTACTCTACGCGGATCGCGCCCCTGAGCTCCGCTGAAGACTTCACAGTTGGCCGGCGACTTCCGGCAAACATAATCTAAAGTTGATTGGAATCGATCTTCAATAAATCGCCCCAAAAGCCTGGAAATGGCAGAAAAAATATCCCTACTCCGGCAAGAACTGTTTGTTCGATGTTGAGGAGACTGTGAAACGATTTTGGACAAAGGGCACGTCTAATCGCTAAAGATATAGGTGCGCCATCGCGCGGAAATATGAAATCGAGGAAGGATTCATGAAGTTATCAGGACAGTACGTGTCCCCGAAGCAATTCAGCCCCGGACTAGTGCGTTGGTGTGTTGTGGCCGTTGCAGCAGTAGGCGTGGCGTACGGCTGTGGCTCGGTTGCCTGGGGAGCCGTGGCGATACAAGAACCAGCCCAAATTAATCAAGGAACGGCTAAATCATCGCCCGCGCTGGGAACTATTAAATCGATCTCAGGGAATAGTCTCGTATTGGCCAGCGATGCGGGCGCTGAAATGAATGTTGAGGTTCGGGACTCCACAAAAATCGTTCGCATCGCTCCTGGTCAAAAGGATTTGAAATACGCGCAACCTATCGCACTGACAGATCTGCAAGTAGGCGACCGCATTCTGGTTCGCGGGACGGCCGGGGACGACAACAAGACGTTTTCGGCGACTTCCATTATCGCTATGAAGAAGGCCGATATCGCGGAAAAACAAAGCCGCGAGCGCGCCGAGTGGCAAAAATCAGGAGTCGGAGGACTGGTAAATAGCGTAGATCCGGCAAGCGGCGTAATCAGTATCACTACGCCGTCACTACGCGAAAAGAAAACCGTCGCCGTGCACGTGACGAAAGACACCATCCTGCGCCGCTACGCACCCGGCTCGGTAAAGTTTGACGATGCCAAGGTAGCGCCACTGGCAGAAATCCGGCCCGGCGATCAATTACGAGCGCGGGGTGAAAAAAGCGCGGATGGCAGCGAGTTGACGGCTCAAGAGATTGTCTCTGGCAGCTTCCGCAATATTTCTGGAACGATTTCATCGCTGGACAATGCGCAGAGCACCATTACTGTGCGTGATCTGGCCACCAAAAAAACCGTTGCGGTGACAATTACTTCTGAGTCGCAACTTCGAAAATTGCCGGCGCCGATGGCACAACGCATCGCGCAGCGATTGAGTGGTTCAGGCGGCGTGAATGGCAAGGCGAACGGAGACGAACCTGGTTCCGGTCAGGCGGCCGCCAGGACCGGTGCGATGGCTGCGCCGGTGGCCAAGGAACCTGCTGTGGCTTCGGGACAAACGCCCGGAGATTTTGGCGGACGCGGACGAGGCATGGGCGGCGGGGGTGGCGGCGGTGGCGCCGATTTGCAGCAAATGATCAGCCGCATGCAGGCGTCTACAATCGCGGATTTACAGAAGGGCGACGCGGTCATGCTGGTGGGCACGGAAGCGAGCGGCAGCAACGCGGTGACGGCGATAACGCTGTTAGCCGGAGTCGAGCCCATTTTACAAGGCTCGCCAAATGGCGGAGCATCATCAATTCTCTCGCCCTGGAGTCTTAGCGCAGCACCCAGCGGTGAAGCGGGGACACCTTAGGCTGAAATACAGATTCACTGCGCAATTAATTCCTGGAGAATTAATGAGGTTTCGGGCTTTATATATAGGTATTTTATTTTTTCTCGCGCTGGTACTCATGGCAAAGGTTCCTTTGCGTGCACAGGTGCCTACGACCGGAACGCTGCGGGGTCAGGTGATCGATCCTTCCGGTTCAACCGTTAGCGGAGCAGCGGTATTACTCACGGCCCCCAACGGGAATTCGGTGGACGGCGTTACAAGTAAGGACGGATCTTATGAAATAACGGGACTGGCTCCCGGAACGTACACCGTTAAAGTTGTAGCTGAAGGTTTCGGCTTATTCACGGCGCAGAATGTTGCGGTAAAGGCGGGGCAGACACAAACGCTGAAAATCGCACTGACGCTGGAAGAGCAAAAACTCGAAATACACGTCGAGGATTCTCCGACTCAACTGGACGTGAACCCGGAAAGCAACGCAGGCGCCATTATTTTGAAAGATAAAGATCTGGAAGCGCTGTCGGACGATCCGGACGAATTGATGGACGAGTTGCAAGCGCTGGCCGGGCCGTCCGCCGGGCCTAATGGCGGGCAAATTTATATTGATGGATTTACGGCTGGGCAACTTCCTCCAAAAGCGTCAATTCGCGAGATTCGAATTAACCAAAATCCGTTTTCCGCGGAGTACGACAAACTCGGCTACGGGCGAATCGAAGTTTTCACCAAGCCGGGCACCGACAAATTTCATGGGCAATTATTTCTTACCGGGAACACCGCGGGATTTAATTCGCGCAACCCGTTCGAAGTGACTCCGCCGGGCATGCAGCCGCCGGGTTACGAGTCCACGCAGTTCAGCGGAAGCATCGGCGGACCATTGACCAAGAAGGCGTCGTTTTTCTTTAATTTCGAGCGCCGGGATGTTAACGACCTCTCCATTGTCAGCGCAAAAATTCTCGATCCTAACTTTAATATTACTAATTTCAGCGATGCGGTAGCTAATCCACGCGTGCGCATGAATCTGGGCCCGCGATTTGATTATCAGGTCAGTAAAAATAACACCCTCACAGTGCGCTATCAGTATGAGAATAATCGGGTGGACAACAACGGCATTGGACTCTTCAATCTGCCCTCTACCGGATACAACAGCCTGGAAACCGAACAAACTCTCCAAGTAAGCGACACGCAAATTTTAAGCCCCAAGATTATTAATGAGACGCGTTTTCAGTTCATCCGCGAGACCACCAACCAGACCCCCGCCAGCGCTGCGCCGACAGTAAACGTGCAAGCTGCGTTTGTAAATGGCGGCAGCACTCTAGGAACGGTGCAGGGCGTTCTCGATCGATATGAATTTCAAAACTACACTTCCATGGCACTGGGAAAACATTTCCTGAAATTTGGCCTGCGGCTGCGCGTTAACCGCGACTCGACTGTGGAGACCTCCAATTTCAACGGCGACTTCACATTTGGGTCGCGACAGAATCCCGGTTGCCCGCCCAATGCCACGCCCGCGACTTGCCCGTTTATCAGCGGCCTTCAGGCGTATCAAATTACGCAACAAGGATTGGCCGCTGGACTTAGCTTCCCGCAAATTGCGGCCATGGGTGGTGGCGCTAGCCAATACTCGGTAACCACCGGAAGCGCCAGCGCGGACGTCACGTATTTCGATGCCGGACTGTATGTGCAGGACGACTTTCATTTGCGGCCGAACATGACGCTAAGCTACGGTTTGCGATTTGAAAGCCAGAATAACCTTGGCGATCATACTGACTTCGCGCCACGACTTGGATTTGCGTGGGGATTGGGCGCGGGCGCAAAAAACAGCGCTCCGAAAATTGTGCTGCGCGCCGGCTACGGAATATTTTACGAGCGCTTTACCTACGATCTGGTACTGCAGCAGGAGAGGCTGAACGGCGTAACGCAACAGCAATTCCTGGTCACGAATCCGGAGTTCTTTCTTAATAACATTCCCGAGCCGAGCGCGCTGCCCGCCAGTGCTACAGCGCCTACGGTATATACCACGAACCCAAATTTAAGAACCCCGTACATCATGCAAACGGGAATCAGCGTAGAGCGGCAACTCACCAAGAATGCCAACCTGGCTGTGACTTATCTGAATTCCCGGGGCGTCCACGAATTCTTCACGGAGAATATTAATGCTCCGGAATGCTCGGCATTTCCGTGCAATGCGGGCAGCGTGCCCCGGCCCCTGGCCACGACGGACAATATTTACCAGTACCAGTCGGAAGGCATTTTTAAGCAAAATCAGTTGATTGTGAATAGCAGCGTGCGAATAGGATCGAAGCTTTCGCTGTTCGGTTATTACACGCTGAATTATGCCAACAGCGACACCGGCACCGGGGCCGGTAGTTTTCCCTCCATCAACAATAATATTAGTCTCGATTACGGGCGGTCGGCTTTCGATATTCGCCACCGCGTATTTTTTGGCGGAACGATTGGGCTGCCGTATGCCTTTCGTTTGAGCCCTTTCATGATGGCCAGCTCCGGCACACCGTATAACGTTACGACCGGGCAGGATCTGAATGGCGATTCAATTTTTAATGACCGGCCGTCATTTGCGAATCTGAACTCAATTCCCGCTAACGTCGTGATTAATCGCTTCGGGGCCTTCGACGTGGTTCCACAACCTGCCGATTCCCGGGTTCCGATTAATTACTTAACGGGGCCGGGACGCTTTTCGATGAATTTGCGATTAAGCAAGAGTTTTGGATTTGGCAAGAAGACGGAAGCCACAAATTCTTTGGGCGGACCCGGCGCCGGAGGAACGTTTGGGCGTGGACCCGGCGGTCCGGGCGGTCGCGGTGGGGGCGGATTTGGCGGTCGCGGTGGGGGCGGACCCGACGCGGGCGCGACCAATCACCGTTACAACCTCACTTTTAGTGTGTCCGCGCGCAACATTTTCAACAATGTGAATCTCACCACGCCCGTTGGCAATTTGGTCTCGCCGTTATTTGGACAATCAAATGGAATAGTGACCGGGTTCGGTCCCGGCGGTGCCGGCGGAGGGCCCGGTGGCGCATCGGCCAACCGGAAAATCGATTTGCAAGTGTCGTTTAATTTCTAGAATTAATTTTGCCCGAAAACTACTGCGCGACGGGCTTATAAACTTCTCCGCCTTTCATCACAAACCTAACCTTTTCCATGACGGTGATGTCGGAGAGCGGGTCGCCGTCCACGGCAACAATGTCAGCGTACTTGCCGGGCTCAATCGAGCCAATGTCTTTAGAGCGGCCCATCAATTCAGCGCCATTGATCGTCGCTGCTTTCAACGCCTCGATGGGAGTCATTCCTCCGCGAACCAGCGCACCAAATTCTTTGGAGACAAAATCGGGGTCGTCGTCCAGACCGTAAGCGATTTTCAAATGATGGTCCAGCGCGCGCTTAAACGCCGGACCTTGCTCGTTGATGATGGCGACGCCTTTGGCAAAACTCGCGGGATCGCGGCCCTGCGAAAGGCCCGTCTCCATGTCGTGTTGAAAGCAAAACAACGTCGGCACCAGCCAGGTGCCGTGTTGTTCCATTAATTTCGCGCCTTCCTCGTCCAGCACGGTGCCATGCTCGATGGAATCTACGCCGGCGCGAACGGCGGCTTTGATGCCTTCGGAGCCTTCCGCGTGGGCCATGACTTTTTTCCCAGCGCGATGCGCAATCTCGACAGCTTTGGCCATTTGTTCCTGGCTTAATTCCTGCACCGTGTAATCGCTGATGGGATCCATCACGCCGCCGGTGGCCATGAGCTTGATCCAATCGGCGCCGAATTTAATGTCGCGCCGAACCGCTACGCTGACTTCGTCGACGGTGTCGGCCATGTTCGGCGCGCGTGGTAGAGACTTGTCGGGCGCGAGCAAATCTGCATCACCATGTCCGCCGGTGAGCGAGACAAAGTTGCCAGCGGAAACCATCCGCGGCCCGCGAATCAATCCCCGTTCGATGCTATTGCGCAGCGCCAGTTGGCCATAACCAATGTCGGACTCGCCCGCGTCGCGTAGCGCGGTGAAACCGTGATCGAGCCAGATAGTTACATTGTGCACGCCCCAGATAGCCGCTTGCCCGGAGGACATCCGCAGTCCCGACATCGCGGATTGATCCTTGGGATTGCCGAGGAGGTGTGCGTGGCAATCTATCAGTCCGGGCACGACCGTGTATTTAGAGAGATCAATGAGTTTCATGCCGGCTGGAGCAGTTGCGACGATGCGCGATATCCGATCGTTTTCGACGACGATATATGCATTGATAGTTACGTCGCCGGTGCGCACGTCGATGAGGCGGCCTGCAAGAATCGCGATCGGCGAGGCGATATTAGATTTATCCACCGTTGGCGGTTTCGATTGTGGCCGCGCCGCGGTGGCGAGAAGCGTAGACAGAAAAAGCAGGCCAACAAGCGGTCGAAATTTAAAACTGGTTTTCACATGGGCTCCGCAATCGTAGAATCGTCCGGCAAGAGCTTACGCAGCCGATGGCACGAAACGCAACCGTAATATGAGCCGGCGCAGATGAAGAAGACAGACAAGAAGAGATTTGAGAAGGAAACGGAAGCGCGACGCGCGGCGCGGAAATCCGGCATCGCTCCCGCAAATACGCGCGTGATCGAAGATAAGAGGAAACGGCCCCCGAAGCACAAGAAAAAGTGGCTGGAGAAGGAAACAGTTGAAGTGATTTCGTGATTGCCGCGTTAAAGATTGCGAACCGAACCCCTCTGATTCTCGTTAGGTTCGACCGAACCTAGTTTTTTGATCCTCAACCAGGTCTATTCGCGGGCACAGATTCGTCGGGACGGAAGAGGATTGCAGGGGGCATTTTGCGACGCTCGGAAAGTTCCGCTGCGACATCTTCAAGATCCTTCTTATTAAAGCCCATGGACGCAATTTTTACCGCGCCATCGCTCTCGATCAGGAAGCTGGTAGGCACATTTGTCAAACCGTAAGCATTGGACGCTGGATAGCCTTCGGCGTCCAACGCAATCGGAAACGTGACTCCATACTCGTCGGCGAATTCCTTGGTAGCACCCGCATTGTCCTGCGAAATTCCGAGGAACGTAACATCTTTCCCGCCGTACCGTTTGTGGAGGCGCTCCAAAAATGGGAATGTGAATTGGCATACCGGACAGGAAACTTTAAAAAACGAGACAAAAACCGGACCCCGCGTTAAGAGTTCCGATAGAGAATATTTCGTTCCGTCGATCGATTTCAGTGAAAAAGGCGGCGCTGTTTGGCCGGCAATGATAGTGGTCATTGTTTTGCTTGAACCTACCCAGCGCGAAAGCCGCTGCAAGATTCCCATGCGTATAGTTTATAGCAAGTCTTGTTGAACGCGAGGCGCCTGAGCTGAGTCTTAATGGATTTGCTTGGTTTTGCGCTGCATGTAATCCATCAGCAGGTACTGACCCAGCGTATACGGCGTAGTGAAGTATGCCTTGCCGCGACACATCTCAGTAATTTTTTGCACGAAGTGCACCAGGCTGTAATCAGTCGCCAGCATGAAAGTATTGATCAGGATCCCGGCGCGTTTGCACTTGTTTACTTCCTCGAGCGTCTGGCCAACGACGAAGGGATCGAGGCCAAACGCATTTTTGTAAATGCGGCCGTCTTCTAGAGTGAGCGCCGAAGGCTTGCCATCGGTAATCATGATGATCTGGCGCATGTCTTTTTTCTGGCGTAACAAAATACGTTGCGCCATGCGCAGACCTTCGCGAGTGTTCGTGTAGTACGGGCCGACCTGTACGCGGGCCAGTTCACCGAGCGGAACTTCCTCGGCGCTGTCGTGAAAAAGGACCAGGCTTAGCGTGTCTCCAGGGTACTGCGTGCGAATCAAGTGCGACAACGCCATGGCCACGCGCTTGGCGGGCGTGAATCGATCTTCGCCGTAAAGAATCATGCTGTGGCTGCAGTCTAGCAGCAGCACCGTGGCGCAGGAGCTGTGATACTCGCACTGATGAACCATCAGGTCCGAGTAGGTCATCTCGATGGGCACTTTGACGCCTTCGCGGCGTACCGCGTTGAAGAGCGTTTCGCTCACGTCCATATTTAAAGTGTCGCCGAATTCATAAGGGCGCGAGACGCCCCCGGATTCCACGCCGGTGGAGAGGTCGCGAGTGTCGTGACGGCCAAAGCTGCTGCGCCCGACGGAGCCCATTAAATCCTGCAACGTTTTGAAACCAAGAAAATCGATGGTCTTGTCGGTGATTTCGAAACGCGCTTCGGTTTGACGCTCTTGTGGCTGACCGAGGCTGCCGCGCGCAGTGTTCTGATGCGGCGGCGTGACTTGCGGAGGCTGCTGTGGATTGATGAAGCCCTCTTGCGCGAGGCGGTCCATTAATTTTTCCAGCAAATCTTTCACTGCCTGGCTGTTCTGCGCTTGGGGGCTTTGTAGCATCTTGCGCAGCTCTTCGCTCATCGCGTCTTCGGGCAACAAGTCACCTTCCTGCAGCGCGCGCAAGATGGCCTCTTTAAGCGCTTCCATGGAGCGCTGATTATCCATTTCGCTGGCGCCGTAAAATTGCGATTCAAAGCCGCTCTGCAGGAAGAAGTCGCCCATGCGCTTCACCAGCTCGTCGAGGTCGACTGCGTCGGCTGGCTCACCAACATATTTTCCGTAACGAATTACTTTCATAAATATTCCCCGGCCCCGGCTGACTACCTTTGTTGCGCGCCTCGCTTAGTTGAATTGGCGACGCGGCCCACGCGACGACGGCGTTTCGCGTGGTTCCTGCGGCTTTTGTTTCTCGGCAAAATACCCACGCTCTTCGCTGCGGCCGATGCGTCGATGGGCCCACAGTCCTTCGAGGATCATTTCTGAAGCGGCAGCAACTGCAGCGTGATTTTTGGTGTCCGTCGCGCCAATTCGGCCGACGTGCTCGCTGAGGCCCTGGATTTTAGATAATTGGCGGTAGCGTTCATCGGTGGGGGCGAGCTCGGGAAGTTTCAACTCACCGCCCAATTCGAACCACTGAATCACCGGTTGAAAGTTTACCTCGCCAAAATACTTGGTAAAGACGCGACCGACCGCGGTGCGAATTAATTCGCGCGCGATGGTGTCGGCACCTTTTAATTCACCTTCATATTCCAACTCCATTTTGCCGGTGATGGCAGGGAGCGCGGCATAAATGTCTGCGACGCTGGCGTAGCAGCTATTTTCTCCGGTGCGGGCAGCGCGCTGTTCGGCGCTACTGACTACACTTTCGAGCGTTGTAATTGGCAGGCGCTGGCTTACTCCCGAGCGGCGGTCGACGCGCTTGTCTTCACGGGCCTGGAAGGCGATTTCTTCCACGGTCTCGCGAAGGTATGAAGGCACTTCAATGGCGCGGCTCGCCGTGCGGCACACCCACGCTTCCTGGGCGGTGATGACCATGCCTTCCTTGACGCTGGCAGGATAGTGGGTCCGAATTTCCGCGCCGATGCGATCTTTCAGCGGCGTAATGATTTTCCCGCGAGCGGTGTAGTCTTCGGGATTGGCAGTGAAGACGAGAAGCACGTCGAGCGGCAAACGTAGTGGGTAGCCTTTAATCTGAATGTCGCCTTCCTGCATGATGTTGAAAAGTCCGACCTGAATTTTACCCGCTAAGTCGGGCAGCTCGTTGATACCAAAGATTCCGCGATTGGCGCGGGGAAGCAAACCGTAGTGAATAGTCAGTTCATCGGACAGATCGCGGCCGCCGCGAGCGGCGCGGATGGGGTCAACATCGCCGATGATGTCTGCCATGGTGACGTCCGGCGTGGCCAGCTTTTCGACATAGCGGCTGTCGCGCGGCATCCAAGCGATCGGTGTATTGTCGCCCTCAGCAGCTATTTTTTCGCGGCAGGCGCGGCAGATGGGTCTCAGTGGATCGTCATTAATTTCGCAACCCACCACGACGGGAATTTCCGCGTCGAGCAAATTGATCAGACCGCGCAAAATGCGGCTTTTGGCCTGGCCGCGCAACCCCAACAGGATGAAATTGTGACGAGAGAGCAGTGCGTTCACGATTTGCGGCACAACGGTGTCTTCGTAGCCATGAATACCGGGGAAGAGCGGCTCTCCGCGTTCGATCAAGCGCAAGAGGTTGCCGCGAATTTCATCTTTCACTGAGCGGGAGACACTTCCGGCGTCAAAATCGGGAATACCTTTTAATTCGCCAAGAGTACGAGGTTTTGGGTGTTGCGAGTGAGACTTTATCGATGTGCTAGCGGTCATTAGATCCCCAAATGGATTACGTTACGATTGCTACTGCTGGATGAAAGTCGATTCGGCTCAGAGATGACGAAGAGTTCTCCCACCATAATTAATTCAACCCGTGCCCATTCCCGGCCGATTGGGCGCGCGCAGACCCTACTTTCTGTAGATGCGGGGCCCACCCACGAAGGTAGCCTATCAATCTTTCCTGGCGTTCGGTTTCGGTCCGAAGTTCCAAGAGCTGCTGTTTCCACATTAAATCCATGGGCAAGGCCGCGGCCACTTGAAAAGAAAAACATGCCGCGGGGTCGGCGGCTAGATTTTTTGGATAATCACCAAAAATCAGCGTATAGCAAGTCTCGTAAAGTTCGATCAACTCGGGCTTGGGAGGCTGATTGCAAATTTCTCTATCTTCCAGGTAATCAACCTGGCCTTCGAGTAGGGGATTCTCGGTGAAAAGTTCCACGGCGCGGAAGGGAATGCGTCCCACGGAGATAATATCCATCCTGCCGTCCGGATAACGCTTGAGTACTTCCATAATCTCGGCGGTGCAACCGACTCGCGCGACGCCGTTGGGCATGGAAAGCAACATTCCAAACTCGGAACGCTCGCTCATGCACTTATTGACCATTTTCCGGTAACGCGGCTCAAAAATGTGCAGAGGCAGTTCAGCGCCGGGGAGAAGGACGACGTTAAGGGGAAAAAGCGGGATGCGATCTGGCCGCACTAGCACCATAGGTGATGATACCAGAGCGAGTCAAAGGTTGCTGATTACGTGCAGATTCGTACATGGGGCGCGAATTGTGTAGAGGTTAATTTTCCGTGTAACCGTCTGTTTAGCTGATGTCGGCCAGCAAGGCTTCCATCTCCGACGCGGCGTGCTGATCGCCCTTTCTGCCAGCGGCAGTAATGCCGGTTGTAAGGATTTGTTTAGCTTCATCGGGCCGCGACTCGCGGACTAGCAGCTGACCGTACATTAAGTAAGCGGGGATATAGTCGGCGTTTTGCTTGAGCAGCAGGTCGAAGTTGAGAATGGCTGCTGCGGCGTCGCCGGTGCTCATGCATTCCATAGCGAGTCCGTAGCGCGAAAAGGCGTCGCCCGGAGACTTCTGCACAAATTCTTCCAGCACCTGCCTGCGGGTTTTCTTTTGGTCTGTCATGATGGCTACCGTAGTATACGGAGGGAGCGCGCGGTTCCAAAATTGCACATGCGGGGACGAATGAAGCGAGAGAAAAACAAGGCGATAAATTTGATACAAGATTCGAAGTTGAAGCCGAAGCCCGTGAGCGCTTCGCGCTCTGAGATGGCGGAAGTAGTTCTGCCGGCGCAGACGAACCCGCTGGGAAAGCTTTTGGGGGGCCAGGTAATGCACCTGGTGGATATGGCGGCAGCGATGGCCGCGAGCCGCCATTCGAACAGCTATGTGGTGACGGCCTCGGTGGACTACATCGATTTTCGCAACGCGGTGAACCTCGGTGAATTGGTCATCCTGAAATCGCAGGTAAATCGCGTGTTTAACACCTCAATGGAAGTAGGCGTGGAAGTTTTTTCCGAGCAAATTCTGACCGGGCAGCGTAAGCACACCACGACCGCTTATGTAACGTTTGTGGCCATCGACGAATACACCAAGCAGCCTAAAACAGTTCGGCCGCTGCTGTTAAAAACGGCAGAAGAAAAGCGGCGCTTTCGGGAGGCGGCGGAGCGAAGGAAAACGCGCTTGCGCCTGCGCTTCGGAAAATAATTCCAGCGGAACAGTTTAAACGACCTTTTAAGTCATGGCTCCGACCCACTTTGGCGTCGTGGTGGGCGCGGCGCTGCCGCCAGCTGGCTCTTCCGTGATTGCCAGCGCTTTGGTATCGCTGCCAGCAGCGGGCGGATTGGAAACCAAGACTTCGAAGTTTCCGTTGGCGTCCGGGCGCACCGTCATGGATGGCATAGGCTTGCCGCCGCGCGCCTTTGGGATTAACCACAATTGCAGAACGCGGTTGCCGGACGGCATGGGGACCTTTTGTCCGGTAAGCACAATGCCGTATTTAGCGTGCCACATGGCGACCATCTGGGGAGCCTGAATTTTTTGCGCCGCCAGCATTATTTTGACCGAGGAAGGGTCGGTCAAAATGGCGGTTTCACGGTGCATTTTGGCCATTTGCTCTTCCATGGCGGCGAGCTTTTGCTGAGTTGCTGCGAACTCACCTTTTGCACTGGCTACAAGTTGCTCGTTTCGTTGATTTTGCTCGTTAGCTGCGCGCAATTCGTCCTTCAGGCGGTGCGCATCCCACGCGAAGTAAAGCGTCAACAGCAATAACGCCGCGATGCTGGCTGACAGCCAATAGGGAATGCCAGAAGCTGTTGTAGTGGCTCCGGTCGAAACTGATGACGATGATTTTGCTTCTGCCTCTGACCGTACGGTTTGCATCAAGCGGCCCTTCAGCATGTCCGAAGTCGCAGCCTCGGGCGCCAAGTAGGCCAACTGGGAGACTAGCCAACGTGCTTCCGCCACTGACTTTGCGCATTCCGCGCAGCCGGTGGCGAGATGAGCTTCCAGCACGGCGCGCTCAGGCGGATCGAGCGCGCCTAGCGCGTACGCTTCGTACATCTCCCGGAATTGGTCGCAATTGCTCACGATGCGGTGTGCAATCCTTCCTTAAGCCGAATCAACCCGTTACGGATCCAGCTTTTTACGGTGCCGAGCGGCTCTTTTAATTCCGCGGCGATTTCACTGTGACTCAGGCCCTGAAAGTAGGCTAGCTCAATAGCGCGTTTTTGCTGCGGGTTCAATTCTCCGACCAGCGACCGGACACGCTCAGCACGGCGCTTTTCGTCCAGCTCTTTTTCATATTGTGGCGCCACTACGACGGAAAATAATTCGTCGGTTTGGTTCTCCAGGCGGCGCTGGCGCTCGCTCTTAAGTCTAAGGGTATCGAGCGCTCGATTTCGCGCCAGGGTCAGCAGCCAGGGCACGAACGGTCCGCGAGTGGCATCGTACTGCGCGGAATTCCGCCACAGTTGCAAGAAAACGTCCTGTACAACTTCTTCGGCAGGTCCTGACTGCTGAACGATTCTTAGAACGAGCGAGTAAACGATGCGGGAATATTTGTCGTAAAGTTTTTCAAACGCGCCCACGTCGTTTTGAAGAAGCAGACGCACGAGCGCAGCGTCGGGAGACGCTTCGCGATCATCCTTTGGGCTGAATGCCGCAAGGAACACGAGGTCTAGCTTCTTCTCCTAAGTAAGAATACGGAATACCCGGTTAACTGGATGAGCGCGCGTGCATTGCGGGTATGCTCATGTTGCGTGGTCTCGTTTAATCGCCTCTTGGGCTATGGTCAAGGCTTGTTCGACACAGGCTCCCAAGGCAGGGCCGCGAAGATAATTGCCGATGAGCCGGATCGCTTGGTACTTGCGCTGCATGTGGTCCAGCTGACTTATATGTTCAGTGTGGCCGAGGTTGTATTGCGGTATGGCGCGTTGCCAGGCTTGAACGTGCGAAAACGATGGCGGCTGGGAGATGCCAAGTACGGATGCCAGCTCGCGATGTACGATGGACACAATTTCGGATTCAGCCAGCGAGACGGCGCTTGGGTCCGTGGCACCACCCACGAAACTGGTGAGCAAAACGTGTCCGTCTGGAGCGCGGTTGGGAAAGAGCGAGGAGTTCCAAACGGTACCCAGGACTCGTAATCCAGACGAACGCGGCACGAGAAAACCAAAACCCTCGAGCGAGTGGTGAATTGCACTTTTGGGATAGCCGAGTGAGACTACGGCAACCGGTGCGTAAGCGATTGCTGATAATGCAGATTCGAATTGCGCATCAACATCGCGCAGCAACGTGGCAGCCTGTTGAGTTGGCGTGGCGATGATCAGCCGATGGGTGGTGAGAACTTCTCCTCGGCCGTTTGCCAGAAGCGTTACTTCGAGGATCGGAGTGTCGCGGGATGCCGTTGTAAGCCGGACACGTTGAGCGGTGACGCCGCAACGGAGATTGGATCCCAGATTCGCGGCCAGAGCCTGAATTAATGTTTGATTGCCTTCTCGGAAGGTTTGCAACGTGGATTTTTCGGCGGAGGCGGAGCGCTTTCTTGCTGAGAACAATAAACCCCGAATGACGCTACCTGCGGACTTCTCCGCTTCGTACAACTGAGGAAACGCGCTTCGCAGACTGAGCTTCTCTGGATCGCCGGCATAAATACCGGAGACGAACGGGCCTACCAGCTTATCGAGAAGTTCACGTGAAAATTTGCGGCGGGTGAAGGCAGCGACGGATTCGTTGCTCTGAGGCGGCGTAGAGCGACCGAGAATATCGCGCACGACGCGCAGCTTTGTTACCGGGCTGAACAACGATGACGCCATGAATGCTGGTGGGCTGAGCGGAACGGGCCGCAACGTGCCTTTGACGAGCACGTAACGGGGGGCATTAGCCGGCGCAGGGAGGAGTTGATCGTCGATGTGCAATTCGGGCCACAGGTTGAGCAGTGCGGAAGTAGCGTTAAAGCTTTGCGGTCCAAATTCCAGCAGATAACCTTCGCGCCGTTCGCTGCGAATCACACCGCCGGGGATGGCGGTGGATTCGACGACCTGTGCGTCGATGCCTGCCTTCCGCAACTCATACGCACACACCAGGCCCGATATTCCCGCGCCGACAACCAACGTTGGGACGTGAGCGGTCACAGGAATGATGAGGGCATGACGGTTGATGCTACAGAGTTTTTGAAAATAACGGTATGGCGTTCAAGTGCTGCTTTTCGAGATACGGATCGAAAATCATCGCAAGATTGCGGATGAAGATTCTCCCAAGCCAGGTGGCGCGCACTTCCTTATCGTCCAGCATCACCAAGCCATCCTCACGGGGCCCGTCAAGCTGACCGAGCTCAGCGGCGAAGTATTGATCGAAGTCGACACCGAATTCACGGGAAATTTCATCTTTCACGATTACTGTGTGACAAAGAAGCCGATTGATGACGGCGCGCCGCAGACGGTCCTCGTCCGAGAGGCGATAACCACGCATGGTGGCGATGCCGCGATCCTGCACGGCTTTTTGCCAACTTGGGAGATCGCGATGATTTTGTGCGTAAGCATTTTGAAACGCGCTGATGGCGGTGACGCCCATGCCGTACAGATCGGCTCCTGCCTTGGTGGTGTAGCCCTGAAAATTGCGGTGCAGAGTTCGCTGCTGCTGCGACACGGCCAGCTCATCGCCGGGCTTGGCGAAATGATCCATGCCGATATAGAGGTAGCCGGCTTCGATGAACTTCATCAGGCCGGAGCGAAAGATTTCAAATTTCTGCATACCTTCCGGCAAATGCGTGG
>JAUTXJ010000245.1 GCA_030838075.1 Acidobacteriaceae bacterium | reverse complement strand
AACGTGCAACGCCAGAGCACGCAGCAGTTCGACATCTTCGGGGGTAAATTCCTCGCCCTGCAACTTTGTTACGGAAAGAAATCCATATCGTTTCTGGGCGGTAGAGACTGGAAATAAATAGGCTGTTTCGTCCGACGACTTCGGCGGCGAACGGAGCCAGGTCGGGATGCTTCAACATCTCTTGGGATACATCCGGTATGAAAACTGGTTTCTGCTCCTCAAGCACCCGTGCCGCCGCGCCAATTCGTGACACTTGGGTTCCGATCTTGAGTGCGGGTGCATCCGGGTCTCGATCGAACCCGAGCCTGCTATTCAAAGCACGTAAGTTATTGATTCTAATAAACGCCAGAAATGCCAGAAACGCCAAAAACCCACTGGTCGTTACGCGGCGGCTATGCGGATGTGGACATCAAGAAAGTCATAAACCGCGGTATCTTTCCCGGGCCTAGAATGCAGGTTTCCACCATGGGACTGGTTGCGACCGGGGAAGGAATAACAGGTTCTCCGGAAGTCGCGAAGTCTACTGGCGGAAAATACAGTTTGGAGGCCATGAGAGAAAAGAGTGGACGCCTGGCCATCTCTCGCAGGCTCAAAATTTCCTTCGGCAGCGGTGTTGGACCATTTCCGCACGGAAGCCAGGCTAAGGAGTTTGCGTATTTAGTGAAGTATGGCATGACGCCCGCGCAGGCGATTCAATCGGCAACCACGGTAGCCTCGGAAATGATGGACTGGCAGGATCGCATTGGGTCCATCGACAAAGGCAAGTTTGCAGATATCGTTGCGGTGTCAGGCGACCCGTTGAAAGACATTACTGAGCTCGAACGCATGGGCTTTGTAATGAAGGGCGGTCAAGTCATCCGGAACGATATTAAGTAGCTACTGCGGATCATCCCAGGCCGCCGTGTGGGTCGGATCCGATTCACTCGGTGAAGTTTTCTGCTACTGTGGTCAGCAAGGTTTTATGCGCATTTTATTAGTCGAGGATGAAAGAAAAATTGCCAGCTTCATTGGACGTACGCTGAGGGAAAATGCGTACGTCGTAGACATCGCTGACACTGGTGAAAAAGCCCTGGCGCTTGGTAGCGACCTAACCTATGACGCCATCCTTCTCGACGTTAGGTTGCCTGGAATAAGTGGGATTGAAGTTTGCCGGGAGCTGTGTCAACGGGGAGTCGAAGCTCCGATAATGATGCTCACCGCGCGGACTCTAGTCGAACAACGGGTTGAAGGTTTAGACGCCGGAGCCGATGATTATTTGAGCAAGCCTTTTGTTCTGGCCGAGTTTCTCGCGCGCGTCAGGGCACTTGTGCGCCGCCGCTTCCACAATGGGAATGCTCGGCTTCGCTACGCGGACTTGGAGCTGGATCGCCACCACCGGCGCGCTACTCGCGACAAAGAAATCATTCCGTTAACCTCCAAGGAATTCGCTTTACTGGAACTTTTGCTGTTACACGCCCCTGAGCTTGTAACACGCAGCGAGATTGTCGAACATGTCTGGGATTATCATTTCGAAAGCGAAACTAATCTGGTCGAGGTCTATATTAATCGTCTGCGCCAGAAGATAGATACGCATGGCGCCGCAAAACTCATCCACAATGTTCGCGGGATTGGATATTTCTTGGGAATGCTTGAATAGCTATGATGAATGCTAAAACTTTACGTGTTCGCATGATTGTTTTGTTTTGCTCCGTGGCCGCCGCCTCGCGGTCTCCATTTCAATACGCCGTGCGTTTTGGCTGTGGTCAAACGTTTTAGCAGCGCCTTTCACCGATTATTTTACCTCTGAGTAACGTCACCATAATTTTTGGCAGTCGATTAAAAATATTGCATTGTTGTAGCTAAATTTTTATTAATTCACAGTTAAGGCATGGAAATTGACTTTACGTTAACCTCGCGGGCAACTGGGGTGCTCTATGATTCCTCGTATTCGCTTGAGAATTTTCGTATCTGTGGTAAGCGCAGCCATTGCGCTGCTCTTGACCAACGCAGTTCCGTCCTGGGCGCAGGTCGCTGGCGCCACACTCACGGGAACAATCACCGATTCTTCCGGCGGCGAGGTTCCACACGCTCAAGTGGTCATCAAGGATGTATCCACGGGAGTTGAGCGCACCGTCACTACCAATAAAGATGGCTTCTACATCGCCGCGAACTTATTGCCTGCGGAATATCAAGTGACTGTTTCAGCCCCGGGATTCAACACTGAAATTAAAAATGGAATCAAGCTCAATGTCGGGACGGAACAAGAGTTCAACCTCATGCTACAAGTCGGCACGGTAACTCACCGTGTCGAGGTCACCGCGGAAGCTCCGGCCGTGCAGCTTTCAACTTCAGACATTAGCGCTACCGTCCAGGCGACCACGGTTCGCGAACTACCATTGAACGGTCGCAGTTGGACCGATCTTGCGGCGTTGCAACCGGGCGTTGATACCATTCAGACGCAGCCAAGTTTTTCTTCGGGCGCGGATCGCGGCAATCGTGGCTTCGGGCAGCAACTGACCATTTCGGGTGCGCGGCCGCAGCAGAATAATTATCGTCTGGATGGCGTCAGCTTAAACGACTATGCCAACGGCGCGCCCGGTAGCGTCCTCGGGGGCAGCCTCGGTGTCGACGCGATTCAGGAATTTTCCGTGCTTACCAGTAATTATTCCGCGGAATACGGGAAGACGTCGGGCGGCGTTGTTAACGCCATCACCCGCTCAGGAACCGGGGCTTTTCACGGAAGCGCTTACGAATTTCTGCGCAACAGCGCGCTGGACGCCCGGAATTTTTTCGACGGTCCACAGATCCCTTCCTTCAAGCGTAATCAATTCGGGGGATCCATTGGTGGTCCCATCATCAAGGAACGGACATTTTTCTTTTTCGACTATGAAGGTATTCGCCAGTCCAAAGGAATCACGGCGCTGACCTTCGTTCCTTCGATCCCGGCTCGTAGCGGTTTCCTTCAGGGCAGCGCAACCCCCGTGACTATCGATCCGGCCGCTCAAGCGGCGCTGGCTTTTTACCATCTACCCAACGGGCCGGTCACCCCCGATAATCCGGATATCGCGGAATATAGATTTTCGGGTCAGCAGGTAGTCAATGAGAATTTCTACACCACCCGGCTCGACCATAAAATCTCGGAAAAAGACAGTATGTCCGGAACCTATTTGTTCGACAAAACCCCTTATACTTCGCCGGACGGTGTGAACGACGTTCTTCTGACCACCAAATCGTCTAGACAAATCGCCGTCCTGGAAGAAACCCATATTTTTAAGCCGGCCTTCGCTAATAGTATTCGGTTCGGCTACAACTATGAAAACGTAGACAACAATGTGGGAGCGAAAGCGCTGGTGCCGGAGGCGGCGGACACTTCACTGGGCACGTTTCCAGGAAGAACCGCGCCACAGATATTTATTACCGGATTAACTAACTTTCTCGGCGGTGTCGGCGGCGAATCCGCTTATTTTTATCACT
>JAUTXJ010000400.1 GCA_030838075.1 Acidobacteriaceae bacterium | reverse complement strand
TGCCCGGTTTCCACCTGCGATCCGACCTTCACAAAAGCTTCCACCCCCGGGCTCGGAGAGCCGTAAAACGTTCCTACGATGGGAGATTTGATGAGGTGTAAATCTTCGTTGCTTCGGCCGTCTCCGCCCCCCGAGGAGGATTGAGAACTGGAACCGGCGGATGTGTTCACCCCGCCGCCCTCTACGATAATCTCTGGAGCATATCCGCTCCGTGACTGCTGCACCACCACGCCGCTGGACGGCTTGCGCAAACGGATACGCAGGTCCCCTCGCGAGTATTCAAACTCTTCGAGGTTATGCTCGGTCATGAACTGCAATAGCTGCTCGATTTGCTTCAATTCGGGGGTGGCGAAGCTGTCGGAGGCGGCCTTCTTGGGTTTCGAAGTCTTTTTGCGAGTCATGCCTTTAAGTTAAATCTCTATGAGATCCCGCGAAATGCGGGTCAACACTTCTATCCGATCGGCGTGCACCGCGACATCATCCTCAATGCGTATGCCGCCCACACCATCGATATAGATTCCCGGTTCAATGGTTACCACGTTCCCCGCTTCAAGCCGTTTCTTTTGCCCACGCGCGATGCGCGGATCTTCGTGAACCTCTAAACCCAGCCCGTGACCGGTGCTGTGAACAAAATACTTGCCGAGCCCCTGCCCCTCTAACACTTGGCGCGCCGCCGCGTCAACGTCGCCGCATAGAACGCCATTCTTTACCGCAGCAATCGCCGCAACTTGTGCATCCTGAACAGCCTTATACCATTGCCGGACACGCTCCGGAGCTTTCCCATAATAAAATGTGCGTGTGATGTCGCTGCAATAGTGCGCGAGTATAACACCCAGGTCCAGCACCACAAACTCATTTTTCTTCAATCGCTTGGCGGTTGGACGAGCGTGCGGAAGCGCCGCTCGTTCCCCAAAAGCCACAATCGTTTCGAAGGCCGGGCCGGATGCTCCCCTCTTCCGCATTTGGTATTCAATCTCCGCAGCAACCTCAAATTCGCGCACCCCGGCCTTTAGCAGCGGTATCGCGTCCTCCATCACTCGACCAGCCAGAATGGCCGCTCTGCGCATCGCTACCAACTCCCGGGCATCCTTTTGCATTCTCAGGGACGCCACAGGCCCAGCGACTGGTTTCCACTTACAACCTCGCCCCGCAGCTTTCCGCAACGCTTGGTACTGGCTCACCGATACCTGGGTTGCTTCAAATCCTGTGCTCCTTGCTTTGCTGCCGGCCAGAAATTCCCCGGTGGATTCGAATAGCGAACCCTTTTGCTGCGCCACCGCGATCCCGGTTGTCTCCGCTTTGGCTTGTCCGATGAATCTTCCGTCCGTGATCAGCGTCGTCCCTCGCCGCGAAACCACCAGTGCGCCCGAGTCCCCCGTAAATCCCGTCAGGTAATACCAATCCGCAGGGTGCGTGACTAGCAGGCTGTCGAGTTGTAGCGCTCCGAATTTCTGAACCAGCCGGCCGCGCCTCTCTGCTAACGCTGTATTCATAAAAACGAATCGAGGAGACCGTGGTCTCCTCGATGAACTCCCTTTGGGAAGGTGTCCCCTGCCAGGTGAACTTAGTCAGCTAGCTCCATTGAACCAAAACTGACCCGGACGTGCGTATTACCCCGGTATGATCCGCGGCGTGAGGAAGAAAAGCAGTTCTTGCGACGTCACCGATACGTTGGTGCGCTTGAACAGGTTTCCGATCAGCGGAATGCTGCCAACCACCGGCACCTGCGTGATGTCCACACGCTGGTTGGTGATAATGATTCCACCGATGACCACCGTGCCACCGTCGGCAACCGTCACCTTGGTTTCCGCCGATTGCGTGTCCAGCGCAGGAACTCCCTGCACCCGTGGAATACCAGTGTCAATCTGCGTATTTTCCACCAGCACGTCCATGAATACTGTGCCTTCCGCAGTTATCTGCGGCGTGACTTCCAGTTTCAGCACGGCGTCAATGAATTGCACGGAAATTGTATTGTTAATGGTGGTCTGTATGGGAACCTTGGTTCCTTGTTTGATGATCGCTTTTTCGTTGTTCTGAGTGATCACCTTCGGCTTCGAGAGCAGTTTGCCGACGCCCTTCGCCTCCGCTGCAGTAATGAAGAAGTCGATAGCGAAGTTCGGCGAACGATGGCTGAACCCTAGTCCACTGGTCGGTACTCCCGCGCTCAATGATGTGACCAACGGAATACCGGAAGTGATGCCGTTGCCCGACGCGGAACCTGTGCCAATCGAGACTGGCGATGCGGGAACGCCTGCGCCCGTGGTCACACCGCTACCGCCCACCGCCGGGGTACCGCTGAATAGAGACCGGCCACTCGTCGTGGAGCCTGCGAAACCAAGCTCTGTGCCGATGTCCTGCGCAAACGACCGCGAAGCCGATACCACCCGAGCCTCGATTTCCACCTGCTGCGACTTGCGATCCAATTGCCGGATTAGATTGTCGATCGTCGGAATCACCGACGGAATGTCGCGAATAATCAGTTGGTTCGAACGGTCATCGGAAAGAATATCCCCACGCGCGCTCAGAAACTTCTTGAGCGTATCCTTGAGGGTAGCGGCCTTGCTGTAGCTGAGCACGCGCGTCACGGTAACCGGAGCCACTGCTTCGGCCTGGGCCCTTTCCAAGTCGCGCTCGGTCTCTGCCTCTTTTTTCAAGGTGTCGCGCGTGGCGATACGCAACACATTGCCATTCAATTGTTTGTCGAGACTATTATTCTGCAGCACGATGTCCAGCGCCTGGTCCCACGGAACTTCATCCAGCACAATCGTCAGCGTGCCTTTAACCGCCGGGTCCAGCACCACATTCAATCCGCTGATTTCGTGAATAAGCCGGAAGAAATCCCGCAAGTCCACATCCTTCAAGTTGACTGAAATCGGCTCACCCGTGTATCGACCGGCAGGCGCCGCCATCGGAGAAACCTGCATTGATTGCGCCATCGTTCCCGCGGCAGTGTTGGCCTGTTGGGACGCTTGTTGCGCAGCCTGAGCCTCATTCGTTGTCGGACGCGACGCTTCGCTCTTCCCGCCAAATGAAGCCAGCTTGATTGAGGGCTGAGTAAGTTCGCCTGGCAATGCAAACCGGGGAGAGCTAATTGCTGACTTCTTGCTGTTATTCGCGTTCAGCGTCGGTTTTGTAGTAACGCTGGACGAATTGCTCGTCGAATTACTTGCTGCGGTCCCGTTAGAAGAACCTGACGCTTCGTTGAAAAGTACGACCACCGCCGCGCCGTCATGCGACAACTGGAAATGCGACGCTTCCGTCAGGTCGATTACCACCCGGACCACGTCATCGCGAAATTGTCCCAGCCGTACTCCCAATATCGGAGCCATGGCGCCGGCAATCACCGTTTTCTGCGACCCTAGCCGCGCGCCGCTGAAATCCAGCACTAGTCGGTCCGGATTTTGCAAACGTGCCGCGCGGGCCTCCAACTTTCCTTCGCCCTCCACTCGCACGCTGGCTCGCTGCGATGAGCTTTGCAGGATAGCAACGCTGGAGATCACTGTCGGCGTGCTCGTCACCCCGGCGATTTCCTGCGCGCGCACGGTCATCACCGTGGAGCCCACGGCCAAGCTCGTGAGAATCATGAAACCAGACCGTAACACCGGCCAATTCGTCTTCATTGCTCATCTCCTGCAGTCGAGTAAATTCTCTTATTCACAGAATGTTCCACTGGTTTGCCAAACGCGTCTTTGCCGGTTTCATGGAACGACACTCCGTCCATCGCAATTTTCTCTACGCGCCCGTCGTACAACTGGTCCCCTTCGCGGAGAAAGTAGGTCCGCTGTTGAGGATTGCTGACCACCGCAATCATGCCGTTCGGCCCGTGCACAATCCCGTCGATCTTTAGCGTACTCACTTGCAGTCCGCCCTTCCCGGGAGGAAGATTTTTTGCGTCGCCCCCTGGTTTTTGGCGGGACAGCAGTGACTCAAACGGATCCCGCCGCGCGATCCTGGCCTGCTCTGCAGTTGAGCTCCCGGGAGCAGCTTCAGTCGAATTTGCCGCGGCATGCTTCTTCGCTGCAGGTTTTGCCGCAGGCTTTGACACGGGCGTGCCTGCCGGTTGTGCAGCAGCCGGTTTCGCCGCGGGCGCTTTAGCGGGCGGTTGCCCTTGCGCGTGCGAGCACGTCGCGGCCGCTGTCAGTAAAATCGCGCTTATTAGTGTGATCACTGAACGCATAGTTCGCTCATTCCCGCTCAGGGCTTTCCAGCCGCTGCAGGCTGAGTTTTGGCCCCAGTTGCGGGAGCTGCACTCGCATCAGCAGGCTTGGTGAAAAAGGTTGTTGCCGTGAATACCCCGGACACCGTCGTCCCTGGGCGCAGCGGATACTTGCCTGCCGCTTTTTCGGGATCTTCAAACTTCAAATCACCCACGTTGATAATTCGCGACAGCCGGCTCATGCGTCCAAAGAAATCCAGCAAGTTGAAATATGCCCCGTCCGCCTGCATCTCGAACGGCATCTCGTAGTGGAATTCCCGGGGCACGACCGCTTGCGCTGTGAATCGCCGAATGGTTACATTCGACGATGCAGCCGCGCCTTGTACCAGCCGTATGAACTCATCCACTTCTTTTTCTTCAGGCACGATGGCCTTCAATGTTTCCAATTGCTTCGAAAGCGCGTCCATCTGCTGTTTCAATTCTCCGTAACGCTGTTTGTAGACCTGCAATTGCGTCACTTCGTCGCTCAACGTCTTTCGCTGGTCTATCGCTTTGTCTACCGAGCTGCGCTCCTGGGCGACCGGGGAAAACGGCAGATATACACCGATCAGCACGATGACCACCGCAAGTGCCGCGGCGACCAGTGCCTGCACGATTACGGACATATCGCGTAATGGATTCTCCATCGCTTACCCTTTCCTCGCAGGTGGCGCCGCTTGAACCGGACCAGTCGCCGGCTTGGTCTGTACCGCTTGCGGCGGAGTAATTTCAGCGGAAATCTCAAACGTATACGTCTGTACCGCGGTGTTTCTGTCGTCCTGCTTCGATTCTTTGATTTCCACTTTTTGGAAATATCCCGATCGCTTCAACGCGGTAATGAAATTTGCCACCGCATTGATCGAGGCCGACGAACCCAGCAACGTAAGGTTGTTGCCCTTGCGCGTGACATTCGTCAGCCAAAGATTTTCCGTTCGCGAAACGGTGTTCGCCACCATATCCAGCAATTCTTGCCCGCCGGTGCGATCCCGCTGCAATTGCTCGATGGTCGAAACCCGCTGCTGCAAAACGCCCTTCTGTTTCTGGAACGAGTCCACCTGCTGTTTGATTTGTTCCAGCTGCGTTTTTTCAGCGCTCAATTGCGCGATCCGGGCGTTCTCTTCATTCAACTGTTTCTGCCAGGTGAGATACAGAAACGTAAGAAACGCCAGACCTAACACCACGCCTGAGAAAAGGAAGATCGCAGGCATCGCTGACCCGGTATCCACCGTCATCTGCCGGCGTCCGGCCTTCGGTCTGGTTTGTCCGAGAAGGTTTATTCGAATCATGGCTAGTCGAAGCTCCTCAGCGCTAGACCCACGGCAATGGCCAGTCGCGGTGCCAGCTCGCGAATCTGATCGTCACTGTGCCGGCTCGGATTAATGATTACTTTACGAAACGGATTCAACTCTTCCACCGGCATCGCGAACTCTTCGCGCAACAAATCCACCAGCCCGGGCACTCGTGCAGTCCCGCCCGCAACCACGATGCGCTGGATGTTTTCGCCGCTCGCGGTAGCCCGGAAAAAGTCGAACGTCTTTTGAATTTCCAGCGTCAAAATGTCTGACACGCTGCGCAAAATCTGTTGTTTCTGGTCGTCCGTTACGCTCGGCAGGGTCTCGCCCATTTTTAGTTTTTCGGCGTCCTCGAAGCTGAGGTCCAATTCCTTTTGCAACGCATCCGTGTACTGGTTCCCGCCTACGCTCACGTCGCGGGTAAACAGCGGAATGCCGCCGCGAACGATGTTGATGTTCATCACGCTCGCGCCAATGTTCAGCAGCGCCACCGTTTGCGCCGCGTCCGGCTCATAATTCATTTCGAAACAGTTCTGCAGCCCGAAAGCATCTATATCCACGACCACCGGAGTCTTCCCCGCCTGCGCCAGCACGTTGGTGTGATTCAAGATCTTGTCTTTCTTCACCGCCACCAGAAGCACGTCCATCTGCGAATCCATCGATTCCAGCAGCTGATAACTCAGGTTCACGTCCGCGATATCGAACGGGATATGTTGGCTGGCTTCCGACGGGATACGGTCGTACAACTCTTCTTCGGTCATCAGCGGTAGCGGAACTCGCTTCACAATCACCGAGTGCCCGGAAACCGAACTGCCTACGTTTTTTGTTTTTATCTTTTGCGTATCAAAAATCTTCGAAATGGCGTTGGCAACTTGCGGCGCGTCCATAATCGCGCCATCCACCACGGTATCCTGGGCCAGCGGCTCCATTCCAAAGCTCACCAGCTCGTATCCCGCTTTCGTCGATTTCAGCTCAACCGCTTTTATCGAGCTGGAACCGATATCCAGTCCCACCAACTGCCTGCCTTTTCGTCCGCCCAGTGCAAACATATTTGCGGCCTCTTTCCCCGTCGCCTGCTAAATCCCGAACTACCGGCGCCTCGCGTGCGCCTGACTCATCTTCCGCTCCATCCAGCGGTCCAAAATCGTTTTACGAAGTTTCCAACGGTTGCCCAGCTTGAATGCCGGTATTTCGCCTTCGGTGATGTAACGGTACAAGGTATCCGGGGAGATCCCCAGATACTGCGACGCCTGCCGTACGTTCATCACTTCTCGCGATTCATTCACGAGGAAAGCCACCCCGCCATCCGAACCAACACCCGAACTTGAAATCATTTTTTGGAGCACTCCGCATCGCGCTACAAAATTGCCGAGTGCGCTTCGTGAATTCGTTATCCCACCCCGTTACGCGCAGCGTCAAGGAATTCTCTGCCGGAGTTGTCCTAAGAATGGGGGTAGTTTCAGGCAGTTAAAGGGTATTGCAGGCATGCCATACTGTATGTTGTGGTATATACGTCATGGTACCGCTACGGGAGGTGCCATATAGCAGCATCCGCCTGTTCCCGCGGACGGTTATTCTTTCACTCCAAAATCACGCATGTTACGAAAAAAAATCCAAAACAAAGTAGCCAAAAAATTTTCCGCCGAAATAATGCGGAGTTTTGCTCGATCGCAATCGCAAAATCAAAAAACGCGAATGGTGCTCAACGCCCGATTTTTAGTCTTGAGTTTGCTTGGAGCGCGTCACCGCTATAGTTGCGCATCTCTCACCTCACACATTTCCATGCTATGTTTCAACAGATTCACACGGCGAGGTTAAGTGCCCGTTTTCAATCGCATACTATGGATTGTTCTGGATAGCGTAGGCATCGGTGAACTCCCGGACGCTGCTGACTACGGCGACGTCGGGCGCAACACCCTCGGCCACATTGCCCAATCGCGCCCTTTAAAGTTGCCCACGCTCGTGAACCTCGGCGTCGCTAACATCGCCCCTCTAAAACATCTGTCCTCCGAGGCAGCGCCTCTCGCTGCCTACGGCAAGGGTGCAACTCACTCCCCCGGCAAAGACACCACCACCGGTCACTGGGAAATGGCTGGCATCTGGCTGCCGCAAGCCTTCCCCGTCTATCCGCATGGATTCCCTCCGGAAATTATTGCCGCCTTCGAGAAACAAATCGGCCGCCAAACGCTAGGCAACAAACCCGCCTCCGGCACGGAAATAATCAAGGAATTAGGCGAAGAGCACGTCCGCACCGGTAAGCCCATCGTCTACACCTCTGGCGACAGCGTATTCCAGATCGCCGCTCATGAAGACGTCATCCCCATCGCCGAGCTCTACCGCATGTGCGAAATCGCTCGCAAAATACTCGACGGACCTAATCGCGTAGGTCGCGTCATCGCCCGCCCATTTGCCGGGACGCCAGGCCATTTTGCAAGAACGCCGCGGCGTCACGATTACGCCGTCGACCCGCCCAAGCCGATGCTGCTCGATGTCCTCGCCGAAAAGCACATCCCAATTTTTGGCATCGGCAAAATCCACGACATCTATAACGGACGCGGCGTCGAAGATTACACGACCACCAAAAGCAATGCCGACGGGATGGAAAAATTGACTGAATCGATTCGGGAGCGCCCTGCTGGCTTGATCTTCTGCAATTTGGTCGATTTCGACATGCTCTACGGCCATCGCAAAGACGTGGAGGGTTTTGCCAAATCGCTCGAAGAGTTCGATGCTTGGCTTGCCAAATTTCTCCCTACACTAGGCAAGTCCGATTTGCTGGTGATTACCGCGGACCACGGCTGCGACCCCGATCCTCGGTGGCCAACTACCGATCATTCCCGCGAATATGTGCCTATCCTCGCCTATACACCCGCAAAACAAAAAGGCGTGCCGTTGGGCACCCGCGCAACACTCTCCGACATGGGCCAAACCGTCGCCGAGAATTTCGACGCCAGCATTCCCCACGGAAAAAGTTTCTTAAGTGATCTGAAAACCTAGGCGGGCCACAAAAATTATTATTTGTCGCGAAACAAAAAAAGCGGAGGGTGCCCCACCCTCGATTTTTAGGGTGGGTCTCGGGGTCGGGCTCGTCTTGTTAGTGATGGTCGTGCTGTGACGACAACCTCTCACCAACCAATCGTCGTTCCAGTTTTAAATTCTGTCGCGAATCAAACAGAAAAACTAACGTTACTTTCCTGAAGCCGTCCCGCCGCCACTCGGTGCGTAATAGCCATTGCGCGTGCGCGCCAATAACTTCCCGCGCCCGCGCGGAGGAATAACTTCCACCTGCACCGTCCGGTAAGTCCCATCCCGCTTTGTATTGGACGGATAGTAAGCCAAGGTGTACTGATTCCGGATATCGCGCGCCACCTGCTCGCAGATATTGTGCACGTCATCCACATTTTCCGGGAAAAATGCCAAACCACCAGAAGCCTGCGCAATCTGTTCCAAAGCTTTCTTCGCCCGCTTGGAATTTTTCTTACTCTCTTCACTCAGCAACCCGATGGTATAAATCACCGTATCGGTTTTCTGTATTTCCCGAATCGCTTTATCCAGCGAATTGTGACTGGTGTTGTCTTCCCCATCCGTCACAATCAGCAACACGCGCTTATCCTTCGAAGCTTTCTTCAGATGATCCAGCGAACCGATAATCGCATCATAAAGCGCGGTACTCCCGCGTGAATCGATGCGCTCCAGCGCCTCCTTCAGTTCCGGAATGCTGCTACTGAAATCCTTATCCAGATCAAGATAAAAATCGTCGTTAAAATTCACCACGAATGCTTCATCCTGCGAATTGCTGGTCTGCACTAAAGTCAGCGCCGCTTCATTCACCCGGGGCCGCTTGTCCCGCATACTCCCGCTGTTATCAATCACCAGCCCCATGCTCACCGGAACATCCTCGCGCTTGAAAACCGCCAGCTTCTGTTCAACCTTATCTTCCAGCACGCGAAAATTATCCTGCTTCAATCCTTCTGCGAATCGGCCGCGATCGTCCAGCACCGTGGTGTGCAGCACCACCAGGTTAACGTCCACCTTAATGCTCTGCCCTTGTCCACTATTGGACGTCTGGTCCGGAGGCGCGGGCTGAGCGTTGGGAATCGGAATTTGCGCAAACGACGCCAACCCCAAAACACACACAAATACCGCAGCGAACAATGCGTAGTGAAATTGTCGAGGGAATTGGGAAGTGAAATAACGGTGCGCAAAAACGCTAGTGGCTCGGCGCGTAGTATCCCGTCTTGGCATAAACGCTAAGCGGAGGCAGTCCCTTAGGCGCGCGTAATTTAACTTTAACTTTGCGCCAGCGCGCATCATGTGTTTTGTTGCTTGGCCGGTATCCGATGACATATTGGTTTCGCAGCTCCATGCCGATTTTTGTCGCGATGTCCGGAAGCTCGTCCAGTTTCTCGACGGCGAAGACTCGCCCGCCAGTCATCTCCGTAACTTCTCCCAGGAGCGACGGGCCGTTGAGTTCTTCCGGCGTGCGATTGCGATATCCCAGCGGGTCAAAAATGCCGACGGCATAGAGCTGGGTGTCCGCTTCTTTTACCAGCCGCTTGATATCGTTCTCACTATATCTACTATGATTATCGCCTCCATCCGACAGAATGAGCAAGGCGCGCTTGGCGTTACGTGCACCCCTCATTTGGCTCAATCCCAGATAAATGGCGTCCAGCAGCGCGGTGCGCCCCTTTGGCACCGTCATCATCATGCGGCTTTGCAAATCCGAGATACTGTTGGTGAACGAACTGGTCAATTCCGCTCGTTCATTAAAGCTCACCAGGAAAAACTCATCTTGGGGATTCGCGGTTTTGAAAAACTCCATCGCCGCTTCCCTGGCCTTGGCAACTTTGTTAGCCATGCTGCCGCTGAAATCAAATATCACGCCGATCGATATGGGCACGTCTTCCGCCGAAAACGTTACGAGCTCCTGCTCCACGTTATCTTCAAAAACCCGGAAATTATCCGTGTCCAGCCCAGTCACCAGCCGGTTATATGGATCCGTTACCGTGACATTTACTAGTGCCAGATCCACATCCATATGCATGGTCTGCCCAGGCTTGATCACTGAGCCAGGTGTGTCGCGCTTTACATCTTCTCTAACTTTGCTCTCGTCTTTGGCCGCATTAGTGGTAGTGCCAGCGCCATCTTTCACCGCAGCAGCAGCACCGTTGTCTTTTGTGGCATTGCTGCCGTCTTTCGCAGCGGTCACCGCTGCAGCGGCGTTATCGTCTTTAGCTTTGTTTTCGTCATTTCCATCGAACCACGGTTGTGCAGCCAGGCGGGAGACGTTCGTGACGAAGAAACAGGCAAGTACCAGCAGTAGAAGCGTTCGGTTAACAACGCAAAGTTCGCGTTTCACGGCACCCCCCTGATTCATCCCGGGCCTGCCGGGATGGCCGCGCGGTGGGACGAGAAGTCGAGTCTACCACTCGCGCTAATGATTACAAGCACGAAGGAGTCCCCCAACGTCTCAGACTTGTAAAAAAATTGCTATAGATAGCACAGGCTTTGCACGTGGTAGCATCCCTCTCGTGCGAATTTATTGCGAACAAAGTCCGATTTGGTACTGTCAATTTATGTAAGTGGGAATTTTATGAGTCCGACCGACGTCGTCATCGTAATTCCGGCTCGCTACGGTTCCACCCGGCTCCCCGGCAAACCCTTAGTATCTTTGGCTGGTACTACCATGATCCAGCGCGTCTACGAGCGCGCCAAACTTTCCAAGCTGGCCACCCGCGTCATCGTTGCCACCGATGACGACCGCATCATCAAGGCCGTCGAAGCCTTCGGTGGTGAAGCCCGCATGACCCGCACCGAGCACCGCACCGGCACCGAGCGCGTCGCCGAAGTCGCCGCCCACGTCGATGGCCAGGTCTTCGTCAACGTCCAGGGCGACGAACCGCTCCTCAATCCCGAAGTCGTCGATGCCGCCATCAGTGCCCTTCTCGAAGACGCCGCTACTTCCGTCGCCAGCGTCGCCACACCAATTAGAGTCAAATCTGACATCCTGGATCCAAACATTGTCAAAACAGTCCTGGATTTTGACGAGAATGCCCTGTATTTCTCCCGCGCTCCCATCCCCTGGCTCCGCGATGCCGCCGCCAAAATGGAAGTCCGCCACCTCAAGCATTTAGGCCTCTACGTTTTCCAGCGCGACGCCCTGCTCGAGTACCCTACCCTTCCCCAAGGCACGCTCGAAAAGATCGAGCAACTCGAGCAACTTCGCTGGCTCGAAAATGGCTGGAAAATCCGCATCGCCGAAGTGGAGCACGATTCCGTAAGCGTAGACGTCCCAGAAGACGTCGCCAAAGTCGAAAAGCTACTCTAGAAATAGAGCCACCGTCGCTTCAATCTCGTGCGGCCAGTTGGCCGCGAGATCCGCTAAGTTTTGGAATCGTTCTCCAGTTTGTCGACAAATTAGCGCGGCGTGCTAAAATTCCAAAGTTAACGTGGACCGGTAGCTCAATGGTAGAGCAGCTGACTCTTAATCAGCGGGTTGCAGGTTCGAGTCCTGCCCGGTCCACCAAAGTTTTCAAGTGTTTACAGTCCGCATCCCCGCTGGCTGAAACTATCCCTGTAGCGGGAATTGTAGCGAATAGACGCGTCCGCTGGAACCGAAAGGCGATGATCCGCGGG
>JAUTXJ010000163.1 GCA_030838075.1 Acidobacteriaceae bacterium | reverse complement strand
CAATCGCGGCACAGTCAATAGGGTAATCCAAAGGCGATCACCTTATTCTAAACACGCTGAATTTTTGGTAACGAAAAGGCTATTCTGGCGTCCATAAAATTAGGCGCTGCGGTTAGGGTCGAGATTGGCCGTCAAGCAATGCAAGGGCACGCGCGGGCGATATGGAGTGGGTTATGAAAATTAGACAGCTAAAGCGCAGAGAGTTTATTCGCAGCACAGCGTATGGATTTGGCGCGGCATGGTTTGGCGGAAGTACGTTGGCGCACGCGACGTCGGCGCGGGCGGCCTTTTTGAGCGAGCCGCTGCCGCGTAAGTTTACGGCTGTCGATGAGGTGAGGCTGGGTCACACCGGGATTAAGACCAGCCGGCTGGCGATGGGTACCGGCACCGTGGGTTCTGGGCATCATTCGAATCAGACTGCCTTGGGAGTTGCGGGGCTGGCTGCGCTGCTGCTGAATGGCTACGAGCAGGGGCTGCGATTTTTCGATGCGGCGGACTCTTATGGCAGCCATCCGCATGTGGCCGAAGCATTGAAGCATGTGCCGCGGGATAAGGTGACGGTGCTGACCAAGACTTGGTCGCGCGATGCGGCTTCGGCGCAGGCGGACCTGGATCGCTTTCGTAAGGAGCTGGGCACGGATTATCTGGATGTTTGCTTGATGCACTGCGTGACGGAGGCTGACTGGACGGAACGCTACCGTGGCGTGATGGATGTGTTTTCGGAGGCCAAGCAAAAGGGAATTATTCGCGCTCACGGCTGTTCGTGTCACAGCATTGAGGCGCTGCGGGCGGCGGCGAAGTCACCTTGGGTGGAAATCGATCTGGTGCGCATCAATCCGATTGGCTCGCACATGGACGCTGATCCCGAAACCGTCGTCAGTGTGTTGCGTGAAATGCGCGCTGCCGGAAAGGGCATTGTAGGAATGAAAATTTTGGGACAGGGAGATTTGAGCGGGCGCCAGGATGAAGCGTTGAAGTACGCATTGTCGCTGGGCCTGCTGGATGCGTTTACGATCGGTGCGGAAAGCAAGAAGCAGCAGGATGATTTGATTCGGCGAATTGGCGCGGCGATCTGACGAGGAAATGTAGGGCTGTTACTCCATTCTTGATCCTAAAATCCGAGGTGTTATGGTCCTGAGCAAAGAAGAACTGATCTCCTCACTAAAAAACGAGGTGCGCCTGCTGCTACACCTGGCAGGAAAAATCGACAAATCGAAACTGGATTACCGGCCAACCCCGCGGCAGCGCAGCACCCTGGAACTGCTGCAATACATGGCTATCATGGCGCCGACACAGGTGGTGGCCATCAAGGGTGGAGATTTTTCGCGGGCTACGATGATGGCGATTTGGGGGCCAGCGGAAAGCGTTTCGAAGGCGATTAATTTTGAGCAGGCGATCGCGGCGATCGAACAGCAGGGGGCGCAATTCGATGAGGTATTCAGTGGATGGACGGAAGCTGATTTTCGGGCCGAACTGGAATTGTTCGGTCAAAAATCCAGTCGTGGAGCGATGCTGGTGAACCTTGTCTTGGCTGGTTTTGCCGCGTACCGGATGCAGCTGTTTTGTTATCTCAAGTCCTGTGGGCGCGAAGAGCTGAACACGGTGAATTTATGGATGGGCGCGAACTCATTCACCGCACCATAAACGGAATTCCCCCGATTGGCTGAGCGATCAGGGAATCAAAACGATTTTTCCCACTGAGCCGGGTTCGAGAATTTCTTTGTGGGCGCGGGCTGCTTCCGCGAGGGGAATTTCTTCGGCGACCACCGGGTGCAGGATACCCGTGGATAGTCCGGCGTTCAGTCCGGCATAAATTTCCTTGGTTTCCTGTTCGGTCAGGGACCACAGGGTAAAAGCGCGGATGGACCCGCGCCTCATCATAAGTTCGCGGGGGTTAATGGTAGTTTCGCCGCGATTGCCGATTACGATTACCCGCCCGTTGATGGCCAGGAGTTTCAGGTCCTTTGGCAGATTCACGTTGGCAAGCATTTCCAGAATGATGTCGACACCTTTGCCGCCGGTGGCTTTCAGGATTTCTTCTTCGTAACCTGCCTTGGTGTGATTGAAAACGTGGTTCGCGCCTTCACGTTTGATGAGCTCGAGGCCGGGCTCCGTGCCGGCTGTTCCAAAAATGACGAGACCCATCGCGCGTGCAATTTGTAGCGCGGCAGTGCCAACACCTCCACTGGCGCCATGGATGAGGAGGGTTTCGCTGGCGTGGGCTTGCGCGACCTGGTAAATCGCGTGATACGCAGTGGCATACGGCACCCATATCCCGGCGCCCTGCGCAAATTCGATGTTGTCCGGCAGCGGTTGAACCTGGTCTTCCTGCGCGAGAGTGTATTCGGCGTAGGCACCCGACAGGGTGCGCGCGGTGTAAACGCGGTCACCGGGTTTCACTTTGGTGACGCCGGGGCCCACGGATTCGACTACTCCAGCAGCGTCCGAACCGGGAGTGTACGGAAGAGGTGGTTTGACGGCGTACGTTCCCGCGCGCATGGCGGTGTCGTAGGGATTGACGCCCGCAGCGCGAACGTGCACGAGAACCTGACCGGGACCGGGAGTTGGCGTGGGTACTTCCTCCAGCTTCAAAACTTCTGGGCCACCGAATTGGCTGACGCGAATCGCTCTCATAGCAAAAAACCTCCAATTACTTTGAATAATAAATGTTTGCCGACTAGAAATGTTCGTCGACTATTACCGGGGTGCCGTCTTTTTTATCGACCTTCTCGAGCAATCCGGATTGCCGAGCCCATGCGGTGGTCTGCCAATTGTCTTTGCCTTTTTTCTGCGGTATCCAGGGCGGCAAAGTCTGGCCGAGATACATGGCCAGCGAATAAACGAAGGGTTCATACATCGAGCGCAGCTTAAGAAGTTGGCGATCGGCTTCTTCGCTGTCGTGAAGTTTCATGCCGTGGGCCGCGAGAGTGTCGCGCAATTGGCGCAACTCAACGGCGTCGAGGCGATCGGTGGCCGGGGCGCGCGGTGCAGTGCTGAAGACTTGCGAAAGATCGACGACCGCGTGGCGCGCAATTGCAAAAGTAAGCTCAGCCTGGCGCTCGCAGGCACCTTCAATACCGGTTTTTACCAGGGCACAAGCGTCCAGGATGGCGGTTAGCGAAGCGATCCAGGATTGGTTGTCGTGTTGCGAACGAAAATACGCGAGCACCGGGTAGGAAAGATGGCTTTCCATTAATTCCGCGCACCATAATTCCCATTCCGCGAGCAGGTCGCGCAAGGCATTCTGACCTTGCGGGTAGCTGTAACGCCGCAGAAGTTCGCCGGCCGTTGGCGGCGTTCCTGCACGCGCGTCGAGGAGCGAGATGTTTACTTCACGGCGAGAAAAGGAACTGTAGATGAACGGGAGGTAGCCGACGATGACCGCGAGAAAGCCATAACCTAAGCCGGCTTCCGCGACGAGCAGGAAGCGGGCTAACGGAACGCGCGGAACAACATCACCCATGCCCAAAGTGAAAAACGTGGTGGCGCTGAGGTACACGTCCATGGCGAAACTAGGTTGGCCTGGCTGGTGAACCTCGATCGAGGAACCCGCGCCGTACTGCATCATGCCGAAACTGAGCACGAGGCCGAGCGCCCAAATGGCGATCAACAATAGCAGGGAACAGGGTCCGTAGCCGCCCAGTAAGGCTTCGCGAGTTTTGCGAGAAGGAATTTTGCCGACTACGAATTTCCAAAACGCCCAAGTCGTTCTGAAGAAGAGCCGTGTGACGCGAATTTTGCGCGTCACGCGGCGTGGAAGAATAATGGCTTCAAATGCGTCAACCAAAATGATGATGGCTAACGCCAAACCGCCGAGGAGCGCGAGTGGGTGCGGAACGGTATGCGCCATTTAATTTAGGCCTTTGTGATGAGTGTGCGCGGCATTGGCATAACAAGCTATGACAGAAGCGCTGGTGGTGGGTCAGGATTGCAGTCGCGCGTTCACGGTGATTTCGGCTTTGAAAAGTTTTGAAACCGGGCAGCCGGTCTCGGCGGCTTTTACGGCGGCGTCAAATTTGGATTTGTCGGCGCCGGGAATGTTGGCGACGAGGTCGAGATGACTTTTGGTGACGGAAAAACCTTCGCCGACTTTGGCGAGCGTAATGGTGGCGGTGGTTTCGAGTTTTTGCGCGGTCATGCCGGCGTTGCCGAGCTGCGCGGAGAGAGCCATGGTGAAACACCCGGCGTGCGCGGCAGCCAACAACTCTTCCGGGTTGGTGCCGATGCCATTTTCAAAACGAGTGCTGAATGAATATTGGGCTTGCTTCAATACGCCGCTGTCCGTCGATAAGGTACCTTTGCCGTCCTTGGGTCCGCCGGTCCACACTGCAGTAGCTTTGCGATCCATGAGTGCCTCTTTTCTTTTTCTATTTTCTTTGCGCCATAACGTTAATGCTAGAGATTCGATTCTGGGCGATTGAGGAAGGGTATATTGAGCGCAGCAAGATGTCGAGAAGCGGGTTTGACGGGTGCTGATGATGGAAATTTTTAAGCACACGGCGCACCGTCCGTGGGCGTTGCCGCAGGGTCCGTGGATCATGAAGCAGGAGTGGCACGATTTGTTGTTCGCGCATTGGACGGTGCCCGTGGAGGCATTGCGTCCGGTGATTCCGCGGGGACTGGAGATAGATACGTTTGGCGGGCAAGCGTGGCTGGGGGTGGTGCCGTTTCGCATGGCGGGTGTGCGCATGCGAGGCACTCCGGCCATTCCAGGATTTTCGCAGTTTCCGGAATTGAATGTGCGCACTTACGTGGTGCGGGATGGGAAGCCGGGAGTGTGGTTTTTTAGTCTGGATGCGGCGAATGCGGCTGCGGTGTGGGGCGCGCGAACATTCTTTCATCTGCCGTATTTTTTGGCGGAGATGAGCTGCGCGGAAGACTCGGGATGGATTCGTTACGATAGTCGGAGAAAAGATCGCAGAGGCTCGCCGGCTTCGATGAGGGCGCGTTACCGCGCGATTGGAGATGTTTTTCACGCGCAGCCTGGGAGCATCGAGCATTTTCTGGCGGAACGCTATTGCTTATATACCGCGGACGAGAAGGAGCGCATCATTCGCTCCGAAATTCATCATCCGCCGTGGCCGCTGCAATTGGCGCAAGCGGAGCTTCAGGAAAACACCATGGCCGCTGCGGCGGGAATCGCTATCGCGGATCAGAAGCCGGGATTGCTGCATTTTTCGCGACGTCAAGAAGTGGTCGTGTGGGCGCCGCAAGTGCTGAAATGAATTGTGTGCGCTACCATTTGTGGAAGATAAAAAACGATCCGATAGCCACAAACGTGAAGCCTGCGGCGTAATTCCACTTGAACTTGTCGCCTAAATACAGAACGGAAAATACGGAGAAGACTGTCAGGGTGATGACTTCCTGAATGGTTTTGAGTTGCGCGGCGTTGAATTCGTAGGAGCCGATGCGATTGGCGGGCACCTGAAAACAATATTCAAAGAAGGCGATGCCCCAGCTTGCGAGGATGACTTTCCAGAGCGCCTCGTTGCGATATTTCAGGTGACCGTACCAGGCGAACGTCATGAAGATATTTGAAATGGTGAGCAGGAGAATTGTTCGCATTTCGAGGTGTCCCGTTATTCGATATTGTCGTGCTTCGAGAGATTATGTCGCGCGCACAGTAAGCGAATATTCTTGGCAGTTACGGATGAGCCGCCTTTGGAATAAGGCACATCGTGATCGAAGTGTAGATTATCTTTAGCGCCGCAAAGCACGCATGCTCCTTTATCTCGTGTCCAAACTTCCAACTTAACCGGGGATGGTATCAATCTGGTGTGCGCTAGCTCGTTACTCAACCCTTGAGATGTTTCTAAGCTCTTCTCCGCCAGCTCGAGCCGAAATTTGAAAACATTGCGAATGCCGTCTGATTCAAAGGCGCAATCCGTCAGATGAAAGAAACCGTTAAAAGCCCAGATTCCGCGATGAATTTTTTCATAGACCGCAATAATTTCAGGCGGCTTAATGCCTTTCTTCGCGTCGAGAACCGCTTTTTCGAATAGTCCATTTTGTGTCAGTGATCCGCCGGGGTTTTTCCTCGGTTGGTCCATATTTTTTGGATTTGAGCAATTCTTAGTTTTGGGAAGATCGTGGCCCTCATATTTTAGAGATAGGCCACCTGCCTCAATGGCATCACGGTATGGCGCATTCTTCCGTCTACTCATAAGGATGACACTCACATCCGGCCGTAAATGGAAATGCATTCCGCGTTGAAAGCTCACACCCCATTGTTTGCACATATCTAAATACGAAATGATCTCTCCTGGGGCAGGAAATTCGGGCGAACGCGCTTCAGAAGAATTGATCACACGTTGAGGGTGAGTGAGACGAGGTCGGGGCGTGTGGGCGGCGGGATGGGCGGCATTTTGGAGCGGTCGACGGGATTGTAGAGCGTGTCGCGCTCGACGGGGACGCGGCCTGCGGCGCGAATGAAGCGTTCGAGGTCTGCGCGCGAAGTGAATTCAGAAGTGACCGCGCCGGCGTCGTGATAAATCTTTTCTTCGACGACCGTGCCGTCGAGATCGTTGGCGCCGAAGCGCAGCGCGATTTGGGCGATCGCGGGAGAAAGCATGATCCAGTAGGCTTTGATGTGCGCGAAATTGTCGAGGAGTAAGCGCGATACCGCGATATTGCGCAGGTCGTCGTAACCGGTTGGCTTGGGAATGTGCGAAAGCGCGGTGTTGTCAGGATGAAACGCCAAAGGAATGAAGGTGACGAAGCCGTGGGTCTGGTCCTGAAGTTCGCGCAGCTTGAGGAGATGATCGACGCGCTCTTCTTCGGTTTCCACATGGCCGTAGAGCATGGTGGCGTTGGAATGCAAGCCGAGTTCGTGGGCCTGGCGCGCGATGCTGAGCCACATCTGGCCGCTCACTTTGTGGTCGCAGATAAGTTTGCGCACGCGGGGGTGAAAAATCTCCGCGCCGCCGCCCGGCAATGAATCGACGCCGGCGTCTTTCATTTTTTGCAGGGTTTCCTTGATGGAGAGCTTGGCGATGCGCGCGAAGTAGCCGACTTCCACCATGGTGAAGGCTTTGAGATGCACGGTGGGGCAGCGCCGCTTGAGGCCGCGAATCATGTCCAGAAAATATTCGAAGGGCAGATCGGGATGCAGGCCGCCAACCATGTGGAATTCGGTGGCGCCTTCGCGGACGCCTTGTTCGGCGCGCTGATAGATTTCTTCGAGAGCGAAGGTGTAGGCGCCGGGAGCATTGGGATCGCGTCCGAAAGCGCACAGCTTGCAATGGGCAACGCATACGTTGGTGGGATTGATGTGCCGGTTGACGTTGAAATAGGTGACGTCGCCGTGGCGTTTTTCGCGCACGTGATTGGCGAGCCAGCCTACGGCAAGAATGTCGGGCGAGCGATACAGCGCGACGCCATCTTCTTGCGAGAGGCGCTCGCCGCGTAGAACTTTTGCGGCGATTGGTTTCAGGCGCTGGTCGGTGATGAGCAACTCTGCCACGATTTAAGCTTATCCTTTGCCGGAATACCCAGCAATTACAACGTGGATTTCGTAAGATTCGATGTATTCAAACGTGCCAGAGGGCCACTGCGGCGCCCCAGAATAAAAGAAACGACATACTAATATAACCGTTCATGGCGAAAAACGCAGCGTCCAGCTTGCTGAGATTGTCGGCTTTCACGAGGGAATGTTCATAGGCGAGCAGCGCGGCGACCACGGCAATGCCGAGCCATGCGGGCCATGGCAGCCCGAAACTGGCGGCCAGCCATAGCAGCAGGGCGACGACGCCAACATGCATAATTCGCGCGATGATCAACGCGTTAGCGACGCCGAAACGCTGTGGAATAGAGAAAAGACCGGCGCTGCGGTCGTAGTCGATGTCCTGGCACGCGTATAGAACGTCGAAGCCGCCGACCCACAGAGTGACTGCTGCACAGAGAATCAGCGTGCGCGGATCGAAAGTGCCAGTGATGGCGATCCACGCGGCTGCCGGAGAAATACCCAACGCGAAACCGAGAAAAAGGTGCGACCAGGTGCTGAAGCGTTTGGTGAAGGAATAGAAAAAAAGAATTGCCAGGGCGAGCGGCGCGAGTTTGAGCGCCAAGAGGTTCAGCTGCCACGCGGCCAGAAAGAAGATGGCTACCGAGATGAGCGTGAAAGTCCACGCAAACGGCACGGAGAGCAAGCCGGTGGCCAGGGCGCGCTGTTTGGTGCGGGGATTTTCTCGGTCGTAGCGCAGGTCCACGATGCGGTTGACGGTCATGGCGGCGGAGCGAGCGGCAACCATGGCTACTACCACCCATGTTAGTTGAAGGAGGGTCGGCCAGCCATGATGAGTTGCGCGCGCGCCGAGCAACGCTCCAGTGAGTGCGAACGGCAGCGCAAACACGGAGTGCTCGAATTTGATCATTTCGAGCACGATTTTGACGCGGTTGGGCCGTTTCACACTGGGAGCGATGCCGGGTGTTAATTCCGTGGCCAAATCACGCCTCTGCTTTTGTCGCTGCGTCAGTGGAAGTAGTGTCTCGCCAGCGCTGAATTATATGCAATTTGTGGATAGGCTCAGTGTCGCAACGGGTTTGGGGCAAGTCAAGATTGGAGTCTCGCGACCATCTTAAGACCATCACGATGTGCGAAAGGGCCTGACGTTGTACTCTAGATTCCCGGCCGGAGAGGAGCGCTATGGATAGCGCGGTACCAATGGAAACGGTTGTGGAGTTCATTAAGCGGATCAATGCCGGAAATGTGGACAAATTGTGTGAGCTCATGACCGAAGATCACGTATTTCAGGACGCGCTGGGAAAACGGTTTATTGGGCGCGAGACTTTGCGAGGCGGTTGGAAGATGTATTACGAAATGGTTTCGGATTACAAGGTACGCGGTGAACAATTTTTTGTGGATAAGAACGTTGTGGCGGTTTTTGGCACCGCGAGCGGTACCAGCAAGCGCGACGGCAAATTTTCCAGCGACGGGTTCTGGGAGATCCCGGCAGCCTGGAAAGCTATCGTACGTGATGGGCGAATTGCCGAGTGGTGCGTGTATGCGGAGTCTTCACGCGCGTGAAAATCTTGTTGAGTCCCGCTGATAGAAAATCCTTATGACTGAAGCTGACCTGTTGCAGTTACTTGACGAGGTGCGCTCTGGGGCACTGGCGCCCAGGAAAGCCATGGAGCGGCTGAAACTTCTGCCGTTTGAGGATCTGGATTTTGCGAAGGTGGATCATCACCGGGCATTGCGGCAGGGATTTGCAGAAGTTGTTTTTGGCAAAGGCAAAACCACGAAACAGGTGGCGGAAATAGTGACGGCGCTGTTGGGGGGAAAGCCTTGGCGGCAAAATATTCTGGTAACGCGCGCGGATTCGAAGATGTTTGCCGCGGTAAAACGAGCCGCAGGTAAGAAAAATGGGGCGGTGACTTTTCATCCGCTGTCCGGCGCGATCACTATCGAACGCAATCAAGAGATATCCGGTAAGGGAACGATTGTGGTGGTTTCCGCGGGAACCAGCGATATTCCGGTGGCCGAAGAGGCGGTGCTTACGGCGCGACTGATGGGCAATCGCGTGGAGCATCTTTATGACGTGGGTGTTGCGGGGATTCAC
>JAUTXJ010000135.1 GCA_030838075.1 Acidobacteriaceae bacterium | reverse complement strand
GCGGCTTGCGCCACGTAAATGGAGTGTGTTCCTTTGCAGGAACGCCGCTCAATGAGCCGGGCCAGCTCTCCCCTCCTATTTGGCCTTGCACCACGCGGGGTTTTCCGTGCCCTCGCTATTGCTAGCGAGGCGGTGGGCTCTTACCCCACCTTTTCACCCTTACCAACAGTGCGAGCATTGCGAGACGTCTCGCAGGTTTTGCCTGCGCGATGCCATCGTGCTGCGCTCCGCCGGCGGTTTAATTTTCTGTGGCACTATCCGTGGCTTCGTCTTGTAGCGAAGCCCCCTGGCGTTACCAGGCGCGTTGCCCTGTCAAGAGTTCTGGCCAACAAATCGTCGGCCATGCCTCAGGACGGTGTCCGGACTTTCCTCCCGCTGCTGCGCCTTGCGGCCCAGCAGCCAGCGATTACCCGGCCCGCCCGCTGCTTCTATTATACTTAGGGTCCAAGTAATGCGCGTCTTTGCTTTAATATCTTGTTATAGATTTAAGAGCTTCTCGAATTCTTTTTCGGTCAGGACCGGTACACCCAGCGATTTTGCCTTATCGTATTTTGAGCCGGGATCTGTGCCGACCACTACATAATTTGTTTTTTTGCTTACCGAGCCGGAAACTGTGCCGCCGTGCTGTTTTACGATTTCGGCGGCGTCTTCGCGGCTACGATTTGCCAGACCGCCGGTAAAAACGAAGGATTTGGCCGCAAATTTATCGCTTTTGATTTGGCGCTTTTCCATGGTGGGATGGACGCCGGCTTTGTGCAGCTTTTTGATGAGCTGGCGATTGGCGGGCTCAGAGAAAAATTCGGTGATGGCAGCGGCAACCTTTGGTCCCACTTCAGCGACTTCTTCGAGTTGTTCCTGACTGGCGGCGGCAAGATCCTCTACCGAGGAAAAGTGGCCCGCCAGCAATTCGCCGGTGCGCTCACCTACGAAACTGATTCCTAAGGCGTAGATCAATCTAGCCAGACTGTTCTTTTTGCTGGTTTCGATTTCATCTAACAAATTTTGCGCCGATTTTTCCGCGAAACGTTCCAGCGCGACCAGCTTGTCCAACTTCAGCGAGTACAAATCCGCAACGTCGCGCACTAATCCTTGTTCAATCAGTTGATCGACGATCTTTTCTCCCAGGCCATCTATATTCATGGCGTGCCGTCCTGCAAAGTGAAGCAGCGATTCCCTTCTCTTCGCCGGGCACGCCGCGTTCACGCAGCGGTAAGCCACCGTATCGGGAGCTTTGTGAATCGTGCTGCCGCATTCGGGGCACTTTTCCGGCATGCGGAACGGCCTGCGATCAGCGGCTTCCTTCACAACTTTCAGCACATGCGGAATTACTTCTCCGGCGCGTTCCACCAGCACGGTATCGCCAATCTGCACGCCCAACCGCTCGATCTCATCCATGTTGTGCAGCGTGGACCGGCTCACGGTGACGCCGCCGACTTGCACTGGTTCCAAAAACGCTACGGGGGTAAGCGTTCCGGTGCGGCCGACATTCACCTGAATATCCTTGACCACGGTAGTTTCCTGGCGCGCAGGATATTTGTAGGCGATGGCCCAACGCGGCGCTTTCGCCGTGTATCCCAATTCATTTTGTATGGGGATGGAATTCACTTTTACTACCACGCCATCGATTTCGTAGAGGAGCTTCTCGCGCTTGTCTTCCCAGCTGTCGCAGTATTTCAGCACTTCTTCGATGCCATCGCACAACTTCCAGTCCGCGGAGGCGCGGAAGCGCATTTCCTTCAACGCCTGCAAGGACTCAGAAAGCTTGGTGAATGGCGAACGTCCCTCGACTAGCAGGTAGTAAGAAAAAAATTCCAGCCGTCGCGACGCAGTGATGGAAGAATCCAGCACGCGCACCCCGCCGGCAGCGGCGTTACGCGGATTCGCAAAAATCTTGCCGCCATTCAGTTCCTGCTGGCGGTTCAATTCCGCGAAAGCTTTTTTGGGCATGACAATCTCGCCGCGCACTTCGAAGTTCGGAGGTAACTTCGCTTTTTTGAGCGCAGCCGGATCGACACGGAGCGGTATCGAGCGGATCGTTTTCACGTTTGGTGTGACGTCTTCGCCAGTGCGCCCGTCGCCTCGCGTAACGCCGCGATCGAGCGCTCCGCCCTGGTATTGCAGCGAAATGCTCAGGCCATCAAACTTGTGCTCGGCGATGTATTCGATTTTCTCGCGGCCGCTGCTTTCGCGCACGCGACGGTCGAATTCACGCAGCGCGTCGTACGAAAACGCATTATCCAGGCTGAGCATCGGGCGTGCATGCTGGTAAGTTTGAAAACCTTCTCGCGGCGCGCCCCCGACGCGCACGGTGGGCGAATCCGCGGTGATTAGTTCTGGGTGCGCGGCTTCCAACTCCTTGAGCTTGCCCATGAGGCGGTCGTAGGCCGCGTCGGAAATTTCCGGGTCGTCCGCGACGTAATAGCGGTATTCGTGATGGCGCAGTTTTTCGCGCAAGTCTTCGATTTCGTTTTTTATGGCGGCGCCGGCCCTGGCCATGAATCCCTCGTACGGAAATCTTCGCAGAAGAGATGCTGCGATTGCTCTCACATTATATAGAATGAATGGACGGATCGACGGACACGGACCTCGCCAATCGAATGACTACCGGGCTTCAGAATGCTCTCCTGATTCATAATCCCAATGCCGGGCATGGAGGCGCGCAACGCCGCCGCTCGTTGGACGAAGCGCGCAGGATTTTTGCCGCGGTGGGAATTGAAGTCGAGCTTATCGAGACGAAAGGGCCGGGCGACGCAACAGAGATGGCGCAGCGGGCCACTAGCGAGCGCCGGGATTTGGTGGTCGCGTGCGGCGGCGACGGCACGTTAAATGAAGTGGTCAACGGGCTCGCCGGCTCATCGAACGGGCATCGCGTTTCACTCGCTCTGCTGCCTGCAGGTACCGCCAATATTTTCGCGAAAGAGTTGAGCCTCCCATGGGACATTCCTGGCGCGGCTCGCAAATTAGCGCGCGGCAAGGTGGTCGACATTGCGCTGGGCCTGGCCACGCCGCTCCTCGAACCGGACAAACGAAAATATTTTCTGAGCGTTGCTGGCGCCGGACCAGACGGCAGGATCGTTTACTCCATTGATCTAGACCTTAAGGCTCGCATGGGCATCTTGGCTTATTGGTGGCAGGGCGCACGCGAAATTTTTCGCTACGACTATCCACATTTTCGCGTGGTGATTAACGGTCAGTCCTCCGACGCATCGCTGGCGATCGTGGGACGCACCAAACATTACGGTGGGCCGTTCAAAATTACGACGCTTGCCGATTTGTATGAAAATAAATTTGAAGTGATGACCTTGAGCACGCGGAGTGGTTTACGTTACCTGAGTTATTTGCCGACTCTCTATATGGGCAAATTGCGAGGAACAAACGGGGTATTTTTTTCAAAGACTGATTCCGTGGTCTGCGAACCGCTGAATGGAAATCCGGTGCACGCACAAGTAGATGGCGAACCGCTTGGCCGTCTGCCGGTAGAATTTAAAATTGTGCCTGGGGCATTAAAGATATTGGTGCCCGAAGTCGCGAGCATGAATGGAAGAAGAAACGCCGCATCCGTTTAATATCGGCTTTAGCTTTTCGATGCAACTTGCACTTCGCTGACATTTTATGGATATAGGCACGCATGCTTTGGCTTCGCTTGCGCTGTCTCGCGCCTTTCTTCCTCGCGCGCCCAGAATGCTGTGGGCTTTCACGATTCCGGCTGGCATGATCGCCGATATTGATGCATTCAGCGCATTCATAAGCCCATCTGCTTATCTCAATTGGCATCGCACTTACACGCATTCGTTGTTGGCGTCACTGATCATCGCGTGCATTTTTAGCGCGGCATATCGGGCGTGGGCATCGCGCGACTCAAGTTCAAGATTGTCGGCGGGAAGCATTTTTGTCGCCGTTTTATTGGCGCAATGGTTGCATCTGGCGATGGATGCGGCGCAATGGCAGGGCGTGGAATTGTTCTGGCCCATTAATCCCGCACGAATTGCGGCGGATTGGCTGCCAACGATCGATCCATGGATCGTGACCATCCTGATCGCGGCCATCGTGTTGCCCTAATTTTTCCATTTGATCGGCTCCTAAATTGGCGCGAAGGATAAACGGCCGCGGGGCTTCGTAGGCGCCATCGTGGGACTGATCATGGTGGCGTCTTATATTGGCTTGCGCGCAGATCTTCACGCTACGGCTGTGGCGCAGATGCAAAATCGCAGTTACGTTGGTGAACTGCCAAGGCAGGTTGCGGCGTTTTCCGATTTTGTGTCGCTGGTCACCTGGCACGGTGTGGCGGAAACGGAAAGCGCGGTTCACGAAGTCACGGTGCGGATAAATTCGTCACGGCGCTCGGCGCTCGACCCTGGTATAAATTTGTTCAAGCCTGAAGCGAATTCGTTGCTGCAAGCTGCACAAGCCACGCAAGCAACAAAAAACTTCTTGCGCGTGGCACGCTTTCCGAAAGCGACGATTCAGAAAATGGATACCGGCTCGGAAGTGCAAATCCGCGACCTGCGCTATGCGGCTGCAGGCGAAGTAAAACGTGAACCAATGGTGACTGTCGATTTCGATCCGTCAGGAAAAATAATTTCTGAAGAGATAGTGTGGACCGGCCGCGATACACCGCGCTAGTCGTGACTAGATTCGCTTAAGTTGGTTGCTCAGTCGGCGGGCTTTTTTTGTGCCCCATCTCCGTAGGGATGTTTGGCGCGCAAAATCAATTGTGAAAGTCCGTAGCTGACTGCCACCAAAACTATAGCGGCAAGGGCGACGTTTAATTTGTGTCGCTGTAAAAATGGGATCGCGCCGTCGCCGTATCGCACCGCGAGGTAGCCTACGCCGAAATAGCGAAACAGGCGCGCTATGGCAATCGCGGAAACAAAACTGAGCAGCGGCATCTCGAATACTCCGGCGGCGAACACAAAAATCTTGAAAGGTACAGGCGGAGGTAACATCGCGGTCGCCAGCATACCGCCAAATCCATTTCTCTCAATCCAGTGGCGGATGGCGCCGCCGTGTTTTCCTGCTTTGCTGTGAAAGAAAGCTTCGCCTCCTTTACGAGCGATGAAATAAAGCAGGATGCATCCCAGTGTGGATCCAGTAGCGGTCGTCAACGCGTAAAGAGGCATGCGTGACGGGTGCTGCATGGATAACTCGATCAGCAAAAGATCGTTTATAACTGGAAAAGTTAAGATCGAAGAATCCAGAAACGAAATGAGAAAAAGTCCGGGAGCGCCCAAGCTTCCGGCGAAGGCGACGATCTTTTGCTTCCAAGTATGAAAAGAAATTACCAAGTACAGCACCTCGCGTAAATCACACTAACACTCTCGCCGAGAATCTTTGGACTCACAAACTCTCTTACTGTAGAAAGAAAAACATTAAGAAAGTTCGCCATTCTTAGTCAGAGTAACGCCTCGATGGCCTGCAAAATTACGTCATACACGAAATGCAGCTCCTCGCGCGTGATGACATAGGGCGGCAGCACATAGACGACGTTGCCCAACGGCCGCAACAATACACCGTGGTCGATGAAAAATTGATACAGCTTGGTGCGCATAGCCGATAAATAACCGGCGTCGTTGGCGCGAAGCTCAATCGCGCCCATGGTTCCGATCTGTCGCGCATCGGCAACCTGCGGCAATTTGCGGAATTGCTCCAGCCGCTCGGCGTTGACGGAAGAAATCATAGCGATGCGCTCGAAGACCGGCTCATCATCAAAAATCTGCAGGCTTGCATTTGCCGCCGCGCACGCCAGAGCGTTTCCGGTATACGAATGCCCATGATAAAACGTGTGCAAGCGGTCTTTGCTTCGAAACGGCGCCTCTACGCGATCGCTGCACACCGTCGCGCCCATGGGTAAAAAGCCTCCGGTGATTCCTTTTGACAGGCACATTAAATCTGGAATCACGTCGGCAACTTCGCAGGCAAACATTTTTCCGGTGCGACCAAATCCGGTCAGCACCTCATCGGCAATCAGCAAAACATCGTAACGAGTGCACAGCGCGCGCACTTTTTGCAGAAATTCCACGGGGTGAACGATCATACCGCCAGCACCTTGCAGCAATGGTTCCACGATTAAGGCAGCGATGCACTCGTGGTTTTGCTGCAGCAACGTTTCGAGTTGCTGAACGCACTCGATGTGGCAGGTTGCGCGCGTGAGGCCCACGGGGCAGCGATGGCAGTACGCGGAATGCACGCGGTGCACAGCGTAACGCATGGACTGAAACGGTTTGTTGAACAACGAGTCGTCGCTTGCGGACATCGCGCCGGCGGTGTCCCCGTGATAGCCGTGGGCTAGCGCCACAATTTCTGATTTTTGCGCGCGCCCGCTGTTGCTGAAATGCTGGACGGCGAGTTTCAATGCCACTTCCACAGCGGTTGAGCCGTCGTCAGAAAAAAACAGGTGCGTCATTTCCTGCGGCAACCGCTTGCGCAATCGCGAAGCCAATTCTTCCGCCGCGTCGTGCGTGAAGCCCGCCATAATGACGTGCTCCATTTTGTGAGCCTGTTGCGCGATGGCTTCGGCGATGCGCGGATTGGCATGTCCGTGCAGGTTCACCCACCAGGAAGAGACTGCGTCGAGAATGCGCCGTCCATCCTTGGTGTAGAGATAAACGCGTTCCGCGCGCACCACGTGCAGCGGAGGCTCATCCATTGCGGCGTTTGTGAAGGGATGCCAGATGCGCAGCGGCGAACTCATTTTACTTTATTGGGAAAAGGCGGCGCGGTCGAAATTATTCATGAACACTTGCATGAGCGCAGAGCGGTGCAAATTGGGCAAGCGCGGAATTTCGCCAATGACTCGCACGTGCCCGAAGCGCTCGATGGTTTCGCGATTTTCGCGATTCTGGTCGCCGATCAAAACGACGCCGTGCACCGGAAGCTCCGCGGCATGCAAGGCGGCGAGCGTGAGCAATGTATGATTGATAGTGCCTACGCCGCTACGCGCTGCAAGAATTACCGGCAGCTTGAATTTTGCCATCATATCCAGCATGAATTGTTTCGCATTGATGGGCACCAGCACGCCGCCCGCGCCTTCGACAATCAGCCAATCGTTGTTCAGGGTGGTCGGCAAATTAATGCGCCCCAAATCGATTTCCACTCCTGCCCAGCGTGCGGCGAGGTCCGGCGAAACCGGAGGCACAAATTTGTAAACCTCTTCGAGGGTGCGATCGGTGCCTAGGCCGGCGAGGCGCATGACCGTTACGCGGTCGGTACCTTCGAGCGTGCCGGTTTGTATGGGCTTCCAATACACGGCATCGAGCGCTGCGCAAAGTAAGGCCGCGAGCGTGGTCTTGCCCACTCCGGTGTCCGTTCCGGTGATAAAAAAATGATGCCTCACGCCCGGCCCGCCAACGCCAGAGGAATCGGATGATGCGATCGCGCGCGCCATGTGGATAAAGCGGTGGCCAGCTTCTCAAGTTCTGCGGCAGTGAGTTTGTGGGTCACCGAGAAGCGTATGCGCGCGGTGCCTGGTGGCACTGTGGGCGGGCGGATAGCTCTGACCGCAAATCCGGCGCGCTGCAAAAATTCCGCGGCGGCGACGGCAGCATCGTTGGCGCCAATCACGGCGGGAACAATTTGCGTTGTGGTGCCCAGGGTTTCCCAACCATCGCGTTGCAAGGATTTCGCGAAGTCTTGCGATCTCGAAAGCAATTCTGCCCGCTCGGTATTCATTCCCGCGGCGAGACGCAGGGCTGATCGAATTTGTTCAGCCATGTACGGAGGCAAGGCGGTGCCAAAAATAAATATGCGCGCGTGATTGATCAAATGTTCGCGGAGCACTGCCGTTCCACAAACAAATGCGCCAGCGCTTGCCAAAGCTTTGCCGCAGGTATGCATAGCAGCGAGGATTCGGCCGTCGGCCATGAATTGCGTGGCAATTCCGCGTCCATCTGGTCCATGCACAGCAGTGGCGTGCGCTTCATCGACTATCACGCCGACGCCATACTTTTCTGCAAGCGCGACAATTGCATCGAGCGGGACTACGTCACCTTCCATGCTGAAAACTGTTTCGGTCACAATCAGTTTGCGTCCCGGCTTCGACTGATTTTCTTTTAGGGAAGATTCCAACACGTTTAAATCGCGATGGGAATAAATTATTTTTCGCGCGCCCGACAGGCGAATTCCATCGATGATGCTGGCGTGATTTAACGCGTCAGAAAAAAACACATCGTTCTTACTTGCAAGCGATGTGAGCAATCCGATGTTTGCCGCGTAGCCGCTGCCAAAGTACAAAGCCGCTTCGCTGCCGGCGAAAGCGGCGAATTCTTCTTCCAGTTCATTCCACACTGCGGCGTGGCCGGAGAGCAGGCGCGAGCCCGTGCCGCCGATACGAGTCGCGTTGGCGACAGCGTCGATGACGGATTGTTTCAGGGCCGGATTGTCAGCCAATCCAAGATAATCATTGGAACAAAGATTCAGGCCGTTGATTTCGGCGAGCGTGCGGCGCTGGCTCCGCGATTCAAGATCGCGCAGCCCCGCTTGTAATTCCGCCAGCAGTGAGTCGTTAAATTCAGATGGCATGCGATTCGAGTGGCTTCAATCCCAGGGTTTGCAGCAGCTGTTCGTCCTCGTCCACGCCGGGGTTGGGAGTGGTTAGCAATTTTTCGCCGACAAAAATTGAATTGGCACCCGCGAGAAAACAAAGCGTCACGGCTTCCGGGGACAATTGTTTTCTTCCCGCGGCGAGACGGACACGCGAAGCTGGCATCAGGATACGTGCAGTAGCAATCGCGCGCACCATTTCGAGCGGATCGAGGGCGGGTTTTTCTGCGAGCGGCGTGCCCGCGACGCGCACCAGCATGTTGATGGGCACACTTTCCGGATGCGGCTCGAGCGTGGCGAGTTGGTGCAACAAGCCGATACGGTCTCGTTCGGTTTCGCCCATACCCAGAATTCCGCCGCAACAAACGGTGATGCCCGCTTTGCGCACGGATGCGAGAGTGCGCAAGCGGTCGTCGTAAACGCGGGTGGTGATGATCGAGCCGTAAAATTCCGGCGAGGTATCGAGATTGTGGTTGTAAGCAGAGAGGCCGGCGTCTTTAAGTCTGGCGGCCTGGCTGTCCGTTAACATTCCCAGCGTGCAGCAGACTTCCATGCCCAAGGCTGAAACACCGCGAACCATTTCGAGCACGTTATCGAAATCTTTGCCTTCGGGCGCCTGTCGCCAGGCCGCGCCCATGCAGAAGCGCGTGACACCGCGTCCGGCTGCTTCGCGGGCCACGGAGATGACGTGTTGCGGGATCAGCAAACCCTGGCGCTCCACGTCGGCATCGTAATGCGCGCTTTGCGGGCAATAGGCACAGTCTTCCGGGCATCCGCCGGTTTTGATGGAAATTAATTGACAGGTCTGCACGCGATCGGGAGCGTGAAATCGGCGGTGAATCGTTTGCGCGCGAAAAATTAATTCGGGCAGCGGAGTGCGATAAATCAAGGCAACTTCTTCGCGGGTCCAGTCGCTGCGAACCGGTGAGGCTGCGGCATGATCGCTGCCAAAAGATGCAGCAGCCGCTGACGGTGAAGATACCGATGGGTTTGTGCTCATAGTCCCCGACAAGTTAATTGTATGACTGGCCCGGACCTGTAGTCCGAATTTAGAATGGCATGTTACCATCGCTAGGCGGCAGCGTCTCGCCCTTCCAGGTGATTCTTCTCCGTTAGTACAAATTGACACATTGTTAATGACGCGAAAAAAGCTACCAATGTGCACCGATTTTGTTCATTTATCGATGCTGGCGAGGTTTGACCGCTATCGCTGCTAAATGTTATAAATCAACGCTTTGTTGCCAGCCCGCACAAAGCCTTTTCGCTCTCCCTGGGAGGGGTTCCAGGGATGGTCAGGCTAAGATAAACAGTACAAGATAGGCTCGCGCAGATTTGACGCAGGGCCCTGACTTAAATTGGCGGGTGCGCCGCCGGTGCGGTTGTGCGCATACAGAAAAGTTTCCGCGAAATCGTTGTACAGGGCCTAGGCTCTGAAACCATTGGTAATTTATGGAGGAATTGTTGATGCGCACCTGGTTCGATAATTTGTGTTCGCTGGCTCGCGAGCCGCTAAAAATAAGCGCCGTCATGGCATTCCTGTCGTTGCTTGGCGGCGCAGCAGCAAGCGCTCAAGAAGTTCAAGAGGCTGGCGGCGAGGCAAATCTAAAACTGCCAGACCTGTCGCAGGTTTCCTTTCTCGGTATTGACGGGCACAAAATTCTGCTGTTCGGGCTGATTTTCTGCGTATTCGGACTGATCTTTGGTTTGGCTATTTATAGCAAGCTTAAAAACCTGCCGGTGCACAAATCGATGCGGGACATCTCCGAACTGATTTACGAAACCTGCAAAACGTATTTGATCACGCAAGGCAAATTCATTCTGCTGCTGGAAATTTTTATCGCCATCGTAATCGTTCTTTATTTCGGTGTGCTGCTGAAGTTTGAAGCCATGCGCGTGGGAATTATTTTGCTGTTCAGTTTGGTGGGCATCGCGGGTAGTTACGGCGTGGCGTGGTTTGGCATCCGCGTTAATACTTTTGCGAATTCCCGCACGGCGTTTGCCAGCCTTCGTGGCAAGCCGTATCCGATCTATCACACACCGCTGCAGGCGGGTATGAGCATCGGCATGATGCTGATCAGCGTGGAGCTGCTGATTATGCTGTTCATTTTGCTGTTCATTCCGGGGGACTACGCGGGGCCGTGCTTCATTGGGTTTGCGATTGGCGAGTCGCTGGGGGCTGCGGCGTTGCGTATCGCGGGCGGAATTTTTACCAAGATTGCCGATATCGGCTCGGACTTGATGAAGATCGTCTTCAAAATTAAGGAAGACGACGCGCGCAATCCGGGAGTTATCGCGGACTGCACCGGCGATAATGCCGGCGACTCCGTGGGGCCCAGTGCCGACGGCTTTGAAACTTACGGCGTAACGGGCGTGGCGCTGATCACTTTTATTTTGCTGGGAGTTTCAAGTCCCACGGTGCAAGTGCAATTGCTGGTGTGGATCTTCATCATGCGCATCGTGATGCTGATTGCCAGCGCGGCCGCGTACTTCATCAATGGAGCGATTGCCAAGGCGAGATTCGGCAATGTAGACGAAATGAACTATGAGGCTCCGCTTACTTCTCTGGTGTGGATCACTTCTGTGGTTTCGATCAGCTTCACTTACCTGGTTTCGTACTTGATCATTCCGTCGCTCGGGCAGGACACCACGCAATGGTGGAAGCTGGCGACTATTATTTCGTGCGGCACTTTGGCGGGGGCGATTATTCCTGAGCTGGTCAAGGTTTTTACGTCCACGGAGTCGCGGCACGTTCGAGAAGTGGTCAGCTCCGCGCAGGAAGGCGGGGCGTCGCTGGGAATTCTCTCGGGTTTCGTGGCGGGAAATTTTTCGGCGTATTACATCGGGCTGGCGATGGTGGTGCTCATGTCGCTGGGTTATTTGATCAGCGAAATGGGGCTGGCGACCTTCATGATTGCCGCGCCGGTGTTTGCGTTTGGATTAGTGGCGTTCGGCTTTTTGGGCATGGGACCGGTGACTATCGCGGTGGACTCGTACGGGCCGGTGACGGACAACGCGCAGTCAGTTTACGAACTTTCTTTGATCGAGCAGATTCCCGGGATTCAGCAGGAGTTGAAGCGCGATTACAACATTGACGTGAATTTTGAACGCGCCAAGGAAATGTTGGAAGCCAATGATGGCGCGGGGAACACTTTTAAAGCTACTGCCAAGCCGGTGCTGATTGGGACTGCGGTGGTGGGCGCGACGACCATGATTTTTTCGATCATCATGGCGCTGACGCACGGGCTGACCATGAACGTGAATAAGCTCTCGCTGTTGCATGCGCCGTTTGTGCTTGGGTTGATTACCGGCGGGGCGATGATTTATTGGTTTACGGGAGCGTCGACGCAAGCGGTGACTACAGGTGCTTATCGCGCGGTGGAATTCATCAAGGCCAATATCCATCTGGAAGAAGCCAAAGCGGCGAGTATTGCGGACAGTAAGAAAGTTGTGGAGATCTGCACCAAGTACGCGCAACGCGGCATGTTGAATATTTTCATCGCGGTATTTTTTGCGACGCTGTCGTTCGCGTTCGTGGAGCCGTTCTTCTTTATCGGGTATCTCTTCAGCATCGCGATTTTCGGATTGTATCAGGCGATTTTCATGGCCAACGCCGGTGGCGCCTGGGATAACGCGAAGAAAATCGTCGAGGTTGAGCTCAAGCAGAAGGGCACGCCGCTGCACGATGCCACGGTTGTGGGCGACACGGTAGGCGATCCCTTCAAGGACACTTCTTCGGTGGCGTTGAATCCCGTGATCAAGTTCACCACGCTGTTCGGGCTGCTCGCAGTGGAGCTGGCCGTTCAACTAACTGCTACGCAAGGATCTAACGTGACACATGCGTTGGCCGCGGCTTTCTTCGCGGTTTCATTTTTCTTCGTGTACCGCTCGTTCTACGGGATGCGCATCCGCCAGGAAGCGCACTAGAGCGACGGGTTTTTGTAAACCACAAACAAAAGGCCATTCGGAAATCGAGTGGCCTTTTTTCTTTTGTCGGATAAAAATGTCGGCGCGCCGACAATTAAAGTAATACTTTAACTCTTAAGTAACTATAACATTTTTATTAATATTGCGGGGTTCGAATCGCGCGCGTTCGAATGACTCGCGAAATTGTCGGCGCTACCGTTCGAATGAAAGACTTCAGAACCCCATGTTGAGTCCAACATAAGCCCACTTATGCAGCATCGACAGTTATGTTGTATAGGAGGATCGCCGCCAAGGAATGTGTGGGCCCAGCGCCCACGTACACCACATAATTGGAGACTGGGGAATGCCAAAAGCAAAATATCTCGGTCTCCTGGGCCTGCTTGTTGTGGCAGGCGTGCTGGCCTTGATCCTTTTTATTTTCTTTCCATCTTTGCCGGATCCGAAGTGTGCAGCTTTATTGGCGCGCCCCGAGAGCAATGTGGATATTTCTATTCCTGCGAATTGTATCCAGACTACAGACGTGTCGTCTAACGATATGGTGAAGTATCTGGAGAACGAACGGAACACGCGCGGCCTCATTTTCAAGAAATGGATCACCTGCAAGACGCCAAACCAAACC
>JAUTXJ010000129.1 GCA_030838075.1 Acidobacteriaceae bacterium | reverse complement strand
AGTCGGCAGTATCCTTACATGTGCATGTGTCGGTTTCCCGCTCCCACCCGCGGTGACGCCGTCGAGGCTGCAGGCCAGCGGTTCGGTCCGCGCGCCGGTGCGACCGCAGTGAACTCAGCGTACGCGCCGCGCGTCCATGCCATGCCGAAGATGCGCGTTTTTATGAGCGGAGTCACGCCAGCGAAACGTGACCTTCTGGTTGGCGAAGGAGATCAGTCGGTGGTTGGAGATGGCTACGCGATGGGTGTAACGGCCCAGATAACGGAGCACATGCTCAGGGCCTCTGAACGGTGGTTTCGCATAGACCACTCAGTCCTTTCGGAACAGTGGTCTCAGCCAGGCAGCAAGGGTTTTCGGTTGAGTGAGGAACTCCACGTCTCCATGAAAGTTTAGCCGGCCATCGTGAAAGGCGCGCTTGAGTGCCTCGTGGAACTTGCCGCGAAAGACGCGACTGAGAACCTTGACGGGAAGAAAGAAGGCGTAGTGTGGCTTGATCCAGCCCGCGCGATCGGCAGAGAGTCCGCCGGCTAATGTCAATCTGCTTCAGCCTGGAAGCGGTGTGATTCTGTTAGTGTCTCCTGCGTATATGCCCGCCCAGAAGCGCGGGGTCGCTTTGGCAATTGGAAACACGGCGTACCCGAACGACCAGCTAAAGAATGCCGTGGCGGATGCCCAAGACGTCGCGACCGCCTTCAAGAACTTGGGATTCGATGTCACCCTCAAGCCAGATCTTGGGTTAACAGATTTCAATACAGCAATTCAAACATTTCGGCAGGCCGCTTTGGCTGATCAGGGAATCGCAGTGTTTTACTTTTCTGGTCACGGCATTCAAGTAAACGGTCAGAGTTACTTGATACCGGGCAACCAGTGAACGCGGAAAGGGCTCTTGTGCAGCAGGTAGCCCAAATCCGTGGCTAGATTCCCCAGTGTATGAAATTGTTAGCAACATGTTTAGAGAACTACTTACACAGTGTAGTTAGCAGATGGTAGTCTGACGACTAGTTGTTATTGCCAAGCGTCCAAACACCCGCGTGCAAGAATGATTTGGCAACGCCCGCAGGTTGCATTTTCCGATCTAGGCTACGATTGCCCGGCTGAAAAGGTGTCCATCAACATCTTTGGGATCATCCAGACCTGAATTCTCATGATACTATCCGCGCGCGAGTGTCTCGAAGCAAAACCCGGAGACGAGCCAATGGAAACGTTTTGTCTGGATTGAAACATCGAGCAGGGCTTGCATGCCTTGCCTTGTGGTGCGTGGCTGGTTGCGGCGGGGCAAGTTCCCCGTCAACACCCACTGCCCCACCAATCACCCCGCACACTGTCACAATCACGGCCTCGAATCCGAATTCGGGCGCCATCGCCACTTCGGTGATCATCACAGGGACAAACTTCGGCGCCATGCAGGGTACCAGCACAGTGAAGTTTAACGCCACAACAGCGACAGCGAGCAAATGGAGCGACACGAGCATTACTGCGACCGTACCGATAGGAACGTCTACTGGCAACATCGTTGTGACTGTTGGCACGCAAGTCAGCAACGGCGTCAACTTTACGGTGATGGTGGTTCAACCCTCCGTAAGCGTATCTCCTAAGCGTGCAGGTCTCACTGTAACGCAATCTCTTCCCGTCACAGCGACAACGAATGATCCTGCGGGAGTCAACTGGAATGCGACGGGTGGAAGTTTCTCGGTGCCCACTAGCCTGACAGGAGTAGCGGTTACCTACACTGCCCCGTCAACAGCGGGAACGTATACCGTCACAGCCACGACCGTGACAGATGCTACCGTAAGTTCTTCCTTCAGCGTTGGTGTCTCAGACCTGGTCGGCGTTTACACTTATCATGACGATCTGGCCCGTGACGGTGTGAACGCCCGTGAGTCTGCACTCGTCACGTCCAACGTCAACGCGACAACCTTTGGAAAACTTTTTTCATGCACCGTGGATGGAGCCATCTATTCGCAACCCCTGTGGGTTGCAAATCTTTCCGTCAGTGGCGTGAGACATAACGTCGTTTTCGTCGCCACACAGCATGATAGCTTGTACGCCTTCGACGCCGATCTGAATCCCTGTGTACAACTGTGGAAGGCCAGCCTCATCGATGGCGCTCACGGAGGAAACGCTGGAGAAACTACCGTGCCTTCTGGCGAATCCGGATATCTGGTGGGATCTGGCCAAGCGGATATTGCGTCAGAAGTTGGAGTAACAGGAACGCCTGTCATTGACCCCAACACAAATATTCTTTACGTCGTCTCCAAATCGGTGATTCCCTCTGGACCTACATTTTACCAGCGGCTTCACGCCATCGACCTCTTTACCGGAAACGAAAAATCTGGTTCGCCCGTAACAATCGCGGCAACCTATCCAGGTACCGGCGATGGAGGCACGACAGTCACCTTCAATGCCGGAACGCAAAATCAGCGGGCGGGGCTTGCCCTCGTCAATGGCACCGTGTACATCGCGTGGGCTTCTCATGAAGACAACCCACCCTATTATGGTTGGGTGATCGGATACACGTATAACGCATCCTTTACTCAGTCCAGTATTCTGAATGTCTCGCCCAACGTTGGTTACGGCGGCATCTGGATGGGGGGCGGTGCACCGTCGGCAGATTCTAACAATCACCTCTATCTAATCACCGGGAACGCTACCTTCGATGTCACCAATAGCAGCGGACCTAACAACGATTACGGAGATTCATTTCTTCAGGTGACAGGAAATCTCGCTATCTCATCCTATTTCACTCCCTCCGATCAGTCTTCGGACAACGCTAACGACCAAGACTTCGGCGCCGGTGGAGCTGCTGTCGTGCTTAGCCTGAGATCGGGTTCTCCACAGCACCTGGTCATCGGTGGAGGGAAAGATGGCAGCCTCTACCTTTTGGACGGCGACAAGATGGGTGGACTAGGTGACTCAAATGCCCGTCAGCATTTTAATATTGGCCACGGAATTTATTCGACCGGTGCCTTTTGGAACGACAATTTCTACATCGTAGGATTCGGCGGTCCATTGCTTTCCTATGTATTCAATACTTCGACGAATATGTTCAACACTTCGGTTTCTTCTCAATCCTCGACGAGGTACGGTTTTCCGGGCTCCTCGCCTTCGGTCTCTTCCAATGGGACAAGCAATGGGATTGTATGGGCTCTTGATAACTCGAACTACTGCACGCGCTTTTCTCCCGGTTGCGGCCCGACAGTACTCCATGCGTACGACGCAACCAACCTAACAAGCGATTTGTGGGACAGTTCTCAGGTGAGTGCGGATGCCGCTGGATACGCCGTAAAGTTTACCGTTCCCACGGTTGCGAACGGGAAAGTCTATATTGGGACGCGAGGCAACAATGCCGGAGGCCCATTTGGGTCCACGAGCGTCCCCGGCGAATTAGATGTGTACGGCCTGAAGCCAAACTAAATCACTCGACCAAAAGGCATGCGGTCCCCTCACATTCCCTGTAAAGTCAATTAGGATGATAGGTTTTTGCGTGACCAGCTCGGTCCGTTACATTGTAAGCGCGTTCGACGCGGAGACAGAAATTTATTTTTTCAGCGCGAAACGCACAGCTAGAACAAAAAATAATCCTGGTGCAATTGGGGTGCAATAAGAATTCCCAAGAGTTCCGTTGAGCGCCAAGAGTGGCGATCGGCGCCGTGAAATTACAAACAGTTACCTCTGGCTGCTACTTTGTCACGGCAGAGGTCGCGAGTTCGAGTCTCGTGGTCCCCGCTATTTCTTTTTCAAGAAGTCACCGGACGTGACACCGGCGAATCCTACCCACAATCCAGCCCGCAATTCTTAATCTACGTTGGTGTTCATTCGATCAATTCTCGGGAATTCGCCCGGAGTGAACTGTGCCACACCGCTGCTCCCCTCGGCTCTTGCTGTCCCACGTCGTGCAGGTGCAACGATTCAATCGAGTTTGTGACATCCTAAGCCTTCCTAAGACATCGACGGAAAATCGAAGTAGCAGATTTCCAATCATTGATGGGAAATCCTCGATTTGGTGACCTGCCTCGCCTTTCTCTGTTGACAACACAGAGCGTTAAGATTTATCAGTATTGATGGAAATTTCTTAGGCTAGCTGGGCTCCAATCCCACCTTCTCCGCCATATCTCTCGGCCTTTGCTTCCAGCCGGGCGTCCCCCATTTAAGACACTTTCGCTTTCTCCCGAAAGTTTTTTCCGTAACGGTTTGGCGACAATCTTCAAGCGGATGGGAAGAACTCGCGTTCGCTTCAATGCTTTCCGCCGATTTCGGGAATCGGTGCTGCTCAGGTCGGAATGCCGCCAAATCCTGATTGACTATTGGATGGGAATGAGAACCCGGACATGAGCGCACGCTACGGAAGACAGGTAATCGAAGACGTAAAGTACCGAAAGGAGTGGGCTCAGAAAGTGGGACTCGGCTTCGACCTTCCGCAGGCTGAGCCGCCCTCGGACGTTAATTGCGCTACGTGCGCTACGAATCTCGTGGAGCACGCGCCCGCGGCAAATGCGTAAATCAGTTAGTGAGAGGGTTTTAGTGGTCGGGGCGAAAGGATTTGAACCTTCGACCTCCTGGTCCCGAACTAAGTATCTCAATCCTATAAACGCTTTATCTGGCGTCGCTTACGGGACGAGAAGCGTTATTTCCCCTCTCTTAGTTGTCCGTAACTTGTACGTAGCGCTACAAACTTGGAGCTCAAACCTTTCGGTTAACAGCCACTTGAGTAACTTAATCACGATTTGCCGGAGCGGGAGTTTTCCGAGGAGAATCAAGCAGTTGCGATCAAGCGCGAGAGTCAACTTCTCTTCCGTATTCACCTTTTGTTTGCGGTTTTCAACGTTTTTTCACGACTACCGTGACAGTGGCGTGACAGGCGAAGGCATGGCAAAAGCACGTGCCGTTTGGCCTAAGCCGACCGCCGAACCGATAACTAATGGGATGGTCCGCCGCTTTTACCGAGCCAACGGAGCGGTTATAAGAGGTGGAGGAGGCCTCCCATTAGTTATCCGGCAGTCGGGTCATATAGATACTGCTAAGTCTTAGTGTTGTATCGGAAGCGCGATGGAGCAAGGCGTCTGCGCGAGCACGGTGGCCTCGGGCATCTTGGTGTTCAGTTTGCGCGGCACATGGGTTTCCATACTGTCGCAATCGGTCGAGGGCGCGAAAAGGGAAAGCTTGCGAAGGATTTGGGCGCGCACGTCTATATCGATACTGCGGTCGACGATGCCGCCGCAGTACTGCAGCGTAGGTGTTTTCTGGGATACTGCTTGAGCTGTTCCTGCCGTCGCTGCCTGAGCAAGTGTCAGACGCGACCTCTCAGACTCGTCAACTCTTGTAGCGATTCTTATTGATCTTAAACGAACGAATCTTCGATTCCATGGTAGACCGCGGCATCCCTAGCTTGACCGCTGCGCCGGTGGGGCCCGCCACACGGCCACCGGTATCTTTCAGTGCAGTCTCGATCATGTCCTTTTCCTGCAGTAGGAATCTCCGCCAGAGTCCAACTTGCTGTTTCGACTCCGGTGTCAGAGGCAGCGGTAACCAGTTTTCATCGATCGAGAATATCTCCGTTTCGCAAAGTATCATCGGACGCTCGATGACGTTCTGCAGTTCGCGAATATTTCCCGGCCAAGTATATGACTGAAGCAATTCCAGCGTCTTCTTGTTTATACGTTTAATCTGCTTGCTAGCTTTTTGCGCATAGCGATCGATAAAGTATTCGACCAGCAGAGGAATGTCCTCTCTTCGTTCTCGAAGAGAAGGTATCTCGATCGGAAAAACATTCAGCCGATAAAACAAATCACTACGAAAAGACCGAGAGCTGATGGCCGCCTGCAAGTCACGGTTTGTGGCTGCGATGACTCGCACGTCAGCGCGGATTCGACGAGTGCCGCCGACACGCTCAAACTCGTGCTCCTGCAAAACACGAAGCAGAGCAATCTGAGTCTCAACTGGAAGTTCTCCGACTTCGTCGAGGAAGATCGTGCCTCCGTTTGCTAATTCAAACCGCCCCAGGCGCTGTTGAATCGCGCCCGTAAAGGCGCCTTTCTCATGGCCGAATAACTCAGAAGCGATAAGATCGCGGGGGATTGCCGCGCAGTTCACGCCGACGAACGGACGTGAGACCCGGTCTGATCGTCGGTGAATGGCCCGAGCAACCAATTCTTTGCCCGTTCCCGTTTCGCCGGTGATCAGAACGGTCGAATCTGTAACAGCTACTTTGATCATCCGCGAAAACACAGCCTGCAACGCCGGTGACGTTCCAACAATCTCTTCAAACGTGGAGACTCGATCCACGTCATCTCGTAGAGCCAGGTTCTCCCTGTCGAGCTGTTTTCCTAGGAGCTCTAATTCCTCAGCTGTGATTTCCGGGAACTGCAGGATCCAGACGCTTTCTTGCCTTACTTCCGTGCCGTATGCAGAAATGTGGCTCGCGACGCCTTGACGCGTTTGGCACCCGAAGTGGCAGCACAGGTCCCTCTCGAGGAACTCGATACAGCCTCTCCTCGCATGGAAAAACCGGCAACACCGGAACAATTGGTGCGTGCTGAACAGCTGAAGCGGGAGCTGTTGGCAACCCTAAACCCAGACGATCAGCAACTGTTCCGGCTTCTCGTTGAAGGGTATACCCTGCCCGAAGTTTCCGGTCGCCTGAACCTGAGCTACACGAACGCTGCTGTACGGTTGCACCGGCTTCGCGTGCTCCTGCATAACTACATGAAAGATAAGAACTTATAGATTATCAGAAATTCCTGTAAAAATACGCTCCCAAAACGGGTTATAGAGAGTGCAGGGATAGGTGGCTAGCGCAGCTAGTCTCTAGGGAGAATTGAGATGGAAGCGAAACAATCTTGGAATCGGTTTCTGACCCCGGCTCGCGAAGAAGACCTGGAAGACTTGTACAAGGAAGTCATGGGCACGGGTTCCGCGAACACGCAAACCGAAGAGAAGCCTTTTTATCTCAAAGCGGCAGAAACGCGAAGCGCGAAAATGGGAATACCCACGCAGCAGTTGCTTGCAACCTATTCAGAGCGCCTGAAAAATTCCAG
>JAUTXJ010000124.1 GCA_030838075.1 Acidobacteriaceae bacterium | reverse complement strand
TGGGCGGGGATTACTTGCAAGACGGAGCCGCCAACGGCGCTGAGAGTGAGCGTTTTCAGAATGTCGCGCCTGCTGATGCCCGCGCTCATGCTAGACATTTCCTTTCTTGGCTTCGTCGAGCAAATATTCGGAAGCGCGCCAGGAAAGAGCCATGATGGTTAAGGTAGGATTTTTATCTGGATTGGTGACGAGTGGAGCGCCATCGGTAACAAAGAGATTTTTTACGTCGTGAGCCTGGCAGTAACCGTTTACGACGGAAGTTTTTGGATCGGCGCCCATGCGGGCGGTGCCGACTTCGTGAATGATTTTGCCGCCTTCGAGAATTCCGAAAGGATATTGGCCATCGATGGAGGTTTTCGTTTTATAGACGCCGCCCATCGCTTCGATGATGGAGCGGAAAGTTTGCTGCATATCCTGGGCTTGCCGCAATTCGTATTCCGACCAGCGAAAATGAAAACGCAAAACGGGGACACCCCATTGATCGACAACGTCGGGATCGATTTCGCAGTAGGTGTGCGGATTGGGAATCATTTCGCCCCGTCCCGCGAATCCGATGGTGGTGCCGTACATCTGTCGAGCGCGGGATTTGAGGGTGGCTCCGTAACCCTCTTCGTCATGGCAAAGTTCGTGGAACATCCCTACCCCGGGCATGTCGCGGCCGCCGTATAACTCGATGTGATAGCCGCGGGGAAAATCATTTTTGCGATCGAATTTCCACCACGGGATATACAGGTGCATTCCGCCAACGCCATCGTGATTATGAGGCGGCATTTTTTCGAGGGCCGGCACGTGGCCCCAGCCATCGCTGCCGACGGAATCGGTTAGATATTTTCCGACGGTGCCGGAGGAATTGGCTAGGCCGTCGGGAAATGTTGTGGAGCGGGAATTCAACAACAGGCGGGCGGATTCGCAAGCGCTGGCAGCGAGGACTACGGCGCGCGTGTTGACGCGTTTTTCGGTGAGGGTGTTTTTGTCGACGTACGAGACGCTTTCGGCCTTGCCATCTTTACCGACGACGACTTCGCGGGCCATGGCTCCAGTGATTAAGGTGAGGCGGCCAGTTTTCATGGCGGGCGGCAGCAACACCTGGCTGGAGCTGAAATTGGACGCGGTGGTGCAGCCGCGACCGCACTGGCCGCAATAGTGGCAAGGGGCGCGGCCATTGACGGAGCGGGTTAGAACCGCGAGGCGCGCGGGAATGCAAATGATGTTGAGCTTGTCGCAGGCTTTTTTAACGAGCAGTTCGGTGCAACGGGGTTTTGGCGGCGGAAGGAATACGCCGTCCGGTGCGCTGGAAATATTTTCCTTGGTGCCAAAAACGCCGATGTAGGATTCAACTTTGTCGTAGTAGGGAGCGATGTCCTCGTAAGTGATGGGCCAATCGTCGCCCAGACCATCGCGGGTGCCGGAAGTGAAGTCGATTGGAGCAAAACGCAGAGCGATACGACCCCAGTGATTGGTGCGGCCGCCAACGATGCGTGAACGAAACCACTGAAAGTTAGCGCCTGGCGCGGAAGTGTAGGGTTCGCCGTCGATGTTCCATGCGCCATTGGGCGCGAGAAATTCGCCGAAATTTTCGCTGGCGTGGCCGCCGACGCCGGCGCCACGATGAGGTAAATCGTAAGGCCACATCAACATTTTGAAATCTTTTTCGGGATTTACGTTTGGGCCGGCTTCCAGCAAAACAACGTTTAAGCCACCCTCGGTGAGAATTTTGGCGGCCATGCCGCCGCCTGCGCCGGAACCGACGATGCAGACGTCATAGGTTTTTGGAGAGCGAATAACCTGAGACATCCGCTAAAGCTCACCTTTTTTCATTTGCGAAACGGCAAAATCGCAGGCGCGAGCGGTGAGAGCCATGTAGGTGAGCGAAGGATTGACGCAGGCGGAGGAGACCATGCAGGCGCCGTCAGTGAGGAAAAGATTTTTCACGTCGTGGGTCTGATTGTGTTCGTTCAACACGGAGGATTTGGGATCCTTGCCCATGCGCGCGGTGCCCATTTCGTGAATGGTCAGGCCGGGCGCGTTATCTTCAATGAAAGGACGGATGTCAGTGGCGCCCGCGGCGGTGAGCATTTCGGCGGCCTGGATAGACATGTCTTTCAGCAAGGCTTTCTCATTATCGCCAAAGGCGCAATGAATTTTTAAAGTGGGAATGCCCCAGGTATCGTTTTGCTCTTTATTGATTTCAATAAAATTGTCGCGGTTGGGGAGGCATTCGCCGAAACCGTAGAACGAGAAATGCCACGCACCGGGCTTGCGAAGTGCGTTCTTGAAATCGGCTCCGAAACCCGCGGAGTTAATCCCGCGCGACCAGCCTTCGCGGTACGCGCCGCCCTGGTAACCGTAGCCACGAAGGAAGGGCTCCTTGGTTTTAATATTTCTGAAGCGCGGAACGTATATGCCGTTGGGGCGATTGCCGAATTCTTCTTTGTCTTCGTGACCGGGAATGATGCCGTCAGCGCCGGCGCCCATGACGTGGTCCATAAGATTGTGGCCAAGCTCGCCACTGGTGTTGGCGAGACCGTTGGGAAATTCGGGAGTCGAGGAGTTCAGCAAAATGCGTGTTGATTCAAGAGCGGAAGCATTGAGGAACAGAATTCGGCTGCGAAATTCAAGAGATTGCTTGGTCTGGCCATCGATTACGCGGACGCCGGTGACTTTGCGAGAGTTGGGGTCAAAGATGAGGCTGTGCACGACGCTGTAAGGACGGAGAGTCATGCGACCAGTTTTTTCGGCGGCGGGCAGCGTGGAATTCAAGCTGCTGAAATAAGAGCGGGTGATGCAACCGCGATGGCAAACTCCGCAGTAGTGGCAGGCGGCGCGGCCGCGATGAACACGGGTCAATACGGCGGCACGTCCGATGGTCATCATGCGGCCGTCGTTGAAACTTTTTGGCAAGGCTTCTTTGACGACGAGTTCGGCGCAGGTCATTTCCATGGGCGGCAGGAATTTGCTGTCGGGAAGCTGGGGCAGGCCTTCGGCTTGGCCGCTGATGCCGACGAAATCCTCGACGTATTCGTACCAGGGCTCGATGTCCTTGTAGCGGATGGGCCAGTCGGCGGAAATTCCGTCGCGTACGTTGGCTTCGAAATCGAGATCGCTCAGACGATAGCTTTGACGGCCCCACATGATGGACTTGCCGCCAACCTGGCGTCCGCGAATCCAAGTGAAAGGCTTGTCAGCATCGGTGGTGTAGGGATTGTCGATATCGTTGACGAAAAATTTGCTGGAGTATTCATCGCAGGCGTAATAACACTCGCGCTGAACTTTTTGTGTTTTGAGGCGCTCCTCGCGATAATCCCAGCCGCGATACTTCAATTCCCACGAGGGAACATGTTCGACGTAGTCCTTTTCAGGGACGATGGGGCGGCCGGCTTCGAGCAATAAAACGTTGAGACCCTTTTCGGTGAGTTCTTTCGCGGCCCAGCCACCAGTGATTCCGGAGCCGATGACGATTGCGTCGTAAATTTTTGTGCCAGGCATCGCTTCTCCCTAAGCCTTGGTCGTGCCAGCGGCGGTCACAGGGGTACATCCGTGATATGCGCCGGGAATGATTTGTTTGCGAAGCTCCTGAGTGAAGCCGACCTCGGAGGTGTAGTAGCCGTACAGAGTCATGCGTTTTACGACGCCAAAAAAATCGCCGGTGAGCTGCTCGTTGTGAGTGTGGCGAACGTAAGGATGGGCGGCGCGGTCTTCGCGATCCATGGCCCAGTGCTGATCGAGTTCACGAAGAAGAATTTCCTGCTGCTGAGCTGTAACGTCGATGAAATTTTTAGTGAAGATGGCGTTGCTTCGCTTGTCTACGCCGTCGAGACCGGAGAGAAAATGTTGACGTTCATCTTCGTGGGCCCAGTCGGTCAAAATCAAATCGATAAATTCATTTATGCGCACAGCTTTGGCACCAGGGGTGTCGGTTTCTGGGATGATCAAATCGATCATGGCGACGACGGTGGCGTTCTGATGAGGGTTCAGGGTGCGCAAAGTGTAATTGGACTTGGGGTGGGCGTCCTGAAAGGCGGCGAGGAGATTCGAATCAAAAACCGGGAGGGCGGCGCCGGCTCCGAGTAATCTAAAAAGTTCACGCCGATGCATGGAGACCCCCGTGGTTGATGGATTGAGCGGATTGATTTCGTTGCGCGCTGCCGTATTTCATGGCCATTTCGCGAGCGGCGCGAAGAGCGGCAACGGTCTCACCTTCAGGTATAAATTCCATGGCTACATACCCATTAAAGCCCAGTTGGCCTAGCTTGCGGAAGATATTTGGATAGTTGATCTCGCCAGTACCTGGGTCGTGACGGCCCGGCACGTCGGCAATGTGGACAACGCCGATGAGCTCGAGATTCTTTTCCAACTTGGCGAGGAGGTTCCCTTCGGCGATCTGATCGTGAAAGAAATCATAGAGAAACTGGACGTTCGGAGCGTGGACGGAGCGAACAATTTCAAAACCTTCGGAAACGGAGGTCAGGAAATATTTCGGATTTTCTTCGGGGTCAATATTTTCGAGAAGAAGGCCGACGTTTTTTGCGGCGGCGATGTCGGCGGCGCGCTTCAAGCCTTCGATGCAATTCTGATGCATTTGCTGAGGAGTTTGGCCGGGGACTTTGTCTCCGGAGAGGATGATGAGTTTATTGCATTCCAGCACTTCGAGAACGGGGAGTTTGGCGCGCACTTCGTCGAGGAAAGCATCGCGCTGAGACGCGTCACACAAACTGTGGGAGATGCCGCTCGTGGCGTCGACAGTGAGATGGAGTTCGTGTTTTTTGGCGCGAAATCTGGCGTAGTCTTCTTTAGTAAAATTTTTGTACTCGTTGACCAACTCGACGGCGTTGTAACCGGCCTCGACAACTTTTTCAATACGTTGATCGAAGGGCAATTTTTCGTACACGGTCCACAGCATTACCGAAAATTTGAATGGGGGCGTGCTTTCGGAGGTGGCTTGGGCCGCGTCCGCATCGGCGAGATAAGTTGCGGCGGACAATGCGGTAGCGGCAGACGTGGTGGTCGCTACGGTTGCCCCGGCTCGAGCGCAAGCGCCGAAAAATTGCCGGCGGCGCATGCTAGGTTCCCAGCAATTCGTTGCGCACGTTTTTCAAAACGTAGGCGGCTCTTTCGACTCCGACTTCGCCCGACAGAATGGGATCTTCATTTTCGATGCTGAAGATGCCCTGATAATCGATATCCATGTACGCCTTCATGATAGATTTCCAGAGCTCGGCGCCGTGACCGTAGCCGACCGCGCGGAAAGTTTCGGAAGCGAGCGGCAAATCCGCGGTTTCGAATGCGAAATTCAGGACACCATATTTGTTTACGTTGTCGGGATAGAACGCGGTGTCTTTCATGTGGGCGTGATAAATGGCGCCCTGCTTGCCGAGAAAGTGGATGACTTCGACGGGATCGCATCCTTGCCAGAAAAGATGGCTGAGATCGCAGTTGGCGCCGATTTCCTCTCCGACGGCTTCGCGGAGTTTGAGAAGGGTGCGCGGATTGTAGACTACGAAATTCGGATGCATTTCAAAGGCGAGCTTGTGGATGCCGTGTTCGCGGGCAAATTTCGCAGCTTCCTTCCAGTAAGGTACGACTCTTTCTTTCCATTGCCAGTCCTGCATCGCGGCGTATTCGGGCGGCCAACGATAAGTAACCCAGTTGGGCTGAGTGTCTGATACGGAGCCGCCGGGACAGCCCGAAAAGCCGACGATGACTTTGACGCCGAGGCGTTCGGCGAGCAGGACGGTCTTGCGAAAGGTGTCCGCGTCTTTTTTGGCGTGCTCGGCGTTGGGATGAATGGGATTGCCGTGACAACTGAGAGTGGCGACGTGAATGCCGCGATCCTCGAATTTTTTCTGCCAGGCTTTGGCTTTGGCTGCATCGGCTACGAGTTCATCGAGGGGACAGTGATGTGCTTCGGGATAGCCGCCGGTGCCGATTTCCATGGCTTCGAGGCCGAGGGCGCTCACTTTATCGAGCATGGCGTCCATGGAAAGGTTTTTGTAAACCGGATCAAAGACGCCGATGGGTATCTTGCGCATGGATGATTTCTGGGGGGCCACTGCTTGGGGGGTGCTTCTGGCGGCAGTTCCGGCAACGAAGCCCGCAGCGTCTCCGGCGGCGGGCACAGCGGCGGCGAGAAGGCCTCCGCCAGTGGCTGCCAAGAAATGCCGACGATCCATGCCGGAAGTGACGCGGGAACTCTTCATATTCGGTGGTCTCCGAATCAAAAATTTAATGCGATGGATGGGAACGCCGCGAAATTATACCCTTTGGAAGCCGCAGAGGAGCAACGAAATCGTGACAAAAATCGGCGGGACTTCGGTCAGGAGAACTTCAGGTGTGCGCTTCCCGATGTCCCCCAGAATCGAAGATGAGTATCGGCCAGTAACATACTGATGGCATCTCGATCTACCTCATCTGGGAGCGGCGAACTTGCCTGAGCAGCCAGGGCTTCCGATTCGACTTGCGCCCCAAGTTCTCGAATCTCGGAAAGTGAATACTTGCCCTTGTGGATTTCGATCAACTCGTGCCGGTTTGGTCGTGGCAGCGTAATACGTCCATTTTCCATCAACTCTTTCGCTTCTCCGTATAGACGGATTACATGCATGGCGTATTTAGTATCGTATCCATGTTTATTTTCGAGTTCAGCGCGGTGAACGTTCTTCTGACCCTTCTGCCCGAGTAACCGTTTCATCTGGTCATCGGCAAATCCAAGGAATGGCTTCACATGCCCCTTCGCGAGGAAAATCTCAGGGCGGGCAGAAAAATGTTTCCACGCGTCGGTCGTAAATTCGAGCGGTGCGAACAAAAAATGCAGAGCCGATGGATTACCCTTGGCGGCGAGCCCTGCCCACTTCAGCAGGGTGTATAGGCAGACGTCTACATCTGATGGTCCGTTGCCTCCTAGTTGGCCTCCAGTGGTGAAAACGAAATGCTCTTCGCGTTCGAGTCCCAGAAGCTTAGTCGGCGGCGGAATGTAGAGGCCGTACCAGTCGGTATCATCAGTCGGACCCACCTTGGCACCATGCGCTTGCGAGCCGCCGATGCAGGCCATGATCAGATTTTCTTGATGAACGAATCCGTATTGTGCGAAGTCAGGTTTCAATTTGTGATCCTGTACATCAATGGTACCGCGCTGTCGTCGTAAGAACACAAATCGGCGTGTAAGGTGAACGCGATGGAGTTTCCGTTCTTTTGAAAGCCTTGACTTGAACTGATCCGGGCCATAGACTTTTGTTGATCGGACGATTCCTCCCTGTGAATAGGTCTGTCAACCACGGCATTCGCGTTTTCATCGAGTTGGCGCTCGCTGCGGGATTTCTCGTGCCGGTCGCATTGGGACAGAAGCCGGGTCCCGCGCCACCACCTTCCACCCCTCCAATCCGGTCTCCGAATCCCGCTACAGCTATTACGCAGCCGGTTCAATCGAGCCATGACCGGGTGATGTTTCTCCTAGGACGCGTCAGAACCGCCGATGCCACCGCCGTTCCAAACGACACAATAGTTGAGCGGATTTGCAACGGAGCGACGCGTCAACAGGTGCATGCAGCTCTCAACGGCGAATTCAGCATGCAATTGGGATCAAAAAACGATTCTATGCTTGACGCTACCGGCGACCCGGGTTCGCGAAGTGCGGTGAACGGCCAGAATTCAGAGATGGGAATTCCACGACAGGAATTGGCGAATTGTGAGCTACGGGCTTCGGTTTCCGGTTTTAGCTCCAGCGAGATCAGGCTGGTGGACCTTGCTGGCTCTCTGAGTAGCGTGGACGTTGGCGCTATTGTGGTGCAAAGACGCACAAAGGTCGCAGGCCTCACGTTAAACGCGTCGTCCTACATGGCACCAAAAGATGCCAGAAAAGCTTATGAGAAGGGACTGGTAGCGGAGAAGAAGGGCGAACTTGCTAATGCGCAAAAATATTTCGGCAAGGCGGTAGAAATCTACCCCAAGTACTCGAACGCGTGGTATCAGTTGGGAACCGTTTTACAGAAAGAACATGAGAAGGATGCAGCTCACGCGGCGTTTACCCGAGCCGCGAATATCGATACCAAGTTCTTGCCGCCGTATCTGTCACTCGCGGTAATGGCCTATGAGGCAGAAAATTGGACCGCGGTTCTTGACTTAACAGGGCACATCCTGAATCTGGACCCATTAAATCACGTTGCAGGATACGTCTGGGATCTGGATCCGTTGAATTACACGGAGGCGTATTTTTATAATGCGGTGGCAAATTACAAACTGAAAAAGTTCGCAGACGCGGAAAGAAGCGGGCTTAAGGCGGAACAGGTAGACTTGCCGACCCGGTTTCCGCAAGTGCATCTGTTATTGGGAGAAATTTTTGCGCGGAAAAATGATTACGCGATTGCGATCTCAGAGATGCAAACTTATTTGGAGTTAGTTCCACATGCTAAAGATGAGGACCAGATACGGGAGCACTTGGCGAAATTGGAAAAGCTGAACGCCTCAGTGTCCGCCAGTCAAAAACCCCAGCAGCAGTGAGCGTTCGCAAGCAAACTGGTAAACCCTACTTTGAAAAGTCAGGCTTGGTGGTGCGCACTGGCGTCCGGCACGGAAAATCCCTTGGCGGCCTGATCCACGGAAGGAAATATTTCGATGACCCGGTCGACCTTGGTTAGTTTGAGGCTATATTCAACCATCGATTGTGCGCAGGCAATACGAAGAGCGCCGTTGGCAGCCTTCAGCTTTGTAAAGCATTTCACGATGACTCCAATCGCTGAGCTGTCAGCATGGGTCACGCCGGACATCTCAAAGATCACGCGGGTTTCTCGGGATTCAATCAGTTTGTCAACTTCCTGGCTGAGCTTGGCGCATTCTGGGCCGGAATGAAGGCTACCTTTGATTTCCAGGGCGATCATGCCTGGTTGGAGAGTTCGTCTGGTAATTTGCAGGATCACGAGGTAACGGCCTCGTCGCCTTCGTACGGAAACTGGCGGATGAGCCGCACGCAATCTCCAAGCGCGGAAAAAATAGAGGTTCCCCACCCGCACGGTACAAAGGAAGCGGATTTCTGGTTCACGGGCTTGTCGGCCTCGGCATAGAAGCGCAGGCGTTGCCCGGGAGGCGGTACTGCAAATTCCTTGATGGTGATATTGAAGGGCACCCCACCGCCGCACTGCTGTTTGATAATCGAAAAGTGATGCACCTGCATTAACTGCTCCGCAGGATCTGTTTGTATGTAAACCCAATCGCTCATTTATGGTCCATGGAGAGTAAGTTGGCGGGAGTTTATATCGTGCGCTAGGCGCCGTCAACGAGTTCACGATGGTGAGGCAATAGAACTGACGTGTCAGGATTCGGTGGTCCTAGCTTGGGGTGTGGGGCTTTAGTTCACTGAGCGCGGGGATGGAAACAGGGACGGTTAATACGCGTTCTGGGACTAGCTTTTTTGATTCGCGGGCGTGGTAGAGCATTTCGATAGCTTGGCCGGCGTTGGGGGGCACAAACACTGTCGCGGCTAAAATTCCGCTGAGCACCCAGGATTGGCCGGTTTTGGGCAGGCCGTCGCAGCCGGTGAAAGGTAAATTGAGCCAGCGCTCCTTGTCCAGCTCATTGGTCAATTCTTCGAAGGCTTTGCGAGCACCCATGGCCATGGAATCATCTTGAGCGGCGACGAGGTCGATGGGGGCGCGCTGAGAAGTTCCGAGTTTGAGCCACGAGCGCACGGAGCGAGTGGCGCTTTCTTCGGTCCATTGAGCTTTTAGAAGGGTGAGCTGAATATTCGCGGGTTTGGTCTCGCGCATGCCGAAGGTGCGCTCTTTTGCCGCGGAATTTTCCGAGGGACCCTGTATATAGAGGATAGAGCCACCGTGAGGCAGCAGCGCTTTGAACTGACGGCCCTGGATTCTGCCGATTTCGATGTGATCGGAGGTGAGTCCGAAGACAGGCGCGGCGGACGACTTGCGGAGATCGGCGATGTAGGAGGCGTCCCGATTCAAGACGGCCCAGCCAATTCCAGCGCTGACAGCGGCTTGGGCGACCTGTGGCAAAGCGGTGCCGCCAACAGGTTCAAGAATGATGCCGTGGGGGCGGGTGGCTTCCGGTGATTGAATGGCTTTGAGGACTTGCGTGCTTTGAGTGATGGCGTCGTTATCGGCAAAAACGATCTGGACTTCCACGCCGAGTTTACTGGCAGCCAACTCGGCAGACTGCGCCTGCTCAATCTGATAGTCGTTGTCGCTGGTCGTGAGTGAAACCAAAAATCTGGGCTTCGACATGTGGTTGGCTTTAGCCAGCGCTATTCAAGCGGCTGGGGCGCGGCACGGCGCGATTGTGGATTCGATTTACGAGCTCGTAAATAGCATAAGTCCGCGTGAGGCAGCAAGCAATCGGGACTGCGAGCAAGTGTTCCAGACGCATCACCTGTGGACCAGAATTTTGAAGATTGTTTGCAGGTTTTAGCGGGAGAGGCATCCCGGCTGAAGGGTGCGGGCAAATAACGACGGATTGTGCTATAAAATCGATATTCTAAGCATCCCGGGTCATGACGTTATAAATGTCGAGATCGCTCGCGGCCCTCACGGCACCATTTGCGAATCAATCAGGAGCAAAGATGAAATCCTATCGAGTTAGGTTTGGGTTGTGGGTGCGGCAGCTCAGGGCAGCTTTTTGCCTGACGATATTGGCGTTGTGGTCGGGGCCGAGCGCTCGCGCGCAGGCCACGCCAGTGACGGTGGAGATCAATGCTGTGGCGCCGTCACATCCGTTCCCGCACTTCTGGGAAGAAATGTTTGGTTCGGGGCGCGCGGTGCTGTCGCTGCGCGAAAGTTACCGGCACGATTTGAGGGAGGTCAAGCGAATCACGGATTTCGAATATATTCGCTTTCATGCCATTTTTCACGATGAGATCGGATTGTACGACGAAGATAAAGATGGAAAGCCGGTGTACAACTTTTCGTATGTAGACCAGATTTATGACGGGTTGCTGGAAAATAAAGTGCGGCCGTTTATCGAACTGAGTTTCATGCCGGAGAAGCTGACGTCGGATCCGAATGCCAAGCACGCGTTCTGGTACAAGCAGAATGTGGCGCCGCCGAAAGATTGGGGGAAATGGGAGCAGCTGGTTGAGACGTTTACGCGGCATCTGGTGGAACGGTATGGCGAAGATGAGGTGGCGCAATGGTATTTCGAAGTATGGAATGAACCGAATCTTGATTTCTGGGTAGGAAGTCCGAAGGATACGACTTATTTTGATTTGTACGATCACGCGGCGCGCGCGGTGAAACGCGTAAGCTCACGGTTGCGCGTAGGTGGGCCCGCTACGGCGCAAGCGGCATGGGCGGACCGGTTCCTGGCGCACTGCAAAGAGAAGAATGTTCCGGTGGATTTCGTGTCGACTCACGTATATGGAAATGACACGGCGAAGGATGTCTTTGGGACGGAAGAGAAAATTTCGCGCAACGAGATGGTTTGCCGCGCAGTGAAAAAAGTTCATGAGCAGATTGCTGCTTCGGCATATCCAAACATGCCGCTGATATGGTCGGAGTACAACGCGGCGTACGACAACAATACAGCGGTGACGGATTCGGCGTACATGGGGCCGTACCTTGCGAACACCATCCGGGAGTGTGACGGCTTGACCACGATGATGAGTTACTGGACCTTCTCGGACGTGTTTGAGGAGCAAGGGGTGGTGAAGACGCCTTTTTATGGGGGATTTGGATTGCTGGCTGAGGATAGTATTCCCAAGCCGGCGTTTAATGATTTTGCGTTGCTACACCGGTTGGGAGATGCGCGGCTGGAAGTGAAATCCGATAGCGTGCTGGTGACGAAACGGAAGGATGGAACGCTGGCGGTGGCGGTGTGGAACTTATTTTTGCCGGAAGAAGCCGGGACGCCGAAGAGTTTCACGCTGCATTTTTCGGGAGCCAAGGCGAGTAAGGTGCGTGTCACAATTGTGGATAAGGACCATGGGTCGCCGCTGCCTGCATACGAGAAAATGGGAAGCCCGCGATTCCCTTCCCGGCAACAAATCGAGATTTTGCGGAAGGCTGCGGCGATGCCTGCGACTGAGGAGCAGGCCTTCAAGAATGGGGAAATGAAATTAACGCTGCAACCGCATTCGCTGGCTTTGATTGAGGTTGTGAACTAACTACAAAAAATTAAGCAAACTCCTAGCGAAAAAGCTGCTCAGGAGTTAAGCGGTTGGGGAGTGACTAGTTCGTGGAAGCCGGCGCGGGTCATTCCGCGGATGGCTTCATCGTTTTTCATGAACTGCTCCCAGACGAAGCCGGTACGGGCATTTTCGGCCATCAGAATGGTGATGCCCAAATCGATGCCGAGCACGTCGGCGCTATACCAGTTGGTGAGGGGATTGAAGGCGTCCACGAAGCCATAGGTGCGCCAAGCCTTTTGGGCGTAATTTTCTCGTATATAGCGCAAAACGCGCAGGCACTCCTGCGGCAAGAATGGCAAGGAGCCGGCAGTGGCGCAAGAAACTACCGAGCCATCGATGCGACCCATTTCCGGAGGGCCGCCCCAGGCTGTGTAGCCGCGAACGGAGTCGGAGGCGCTGATCCCCCAGAGGTCTTCGCTGTAATCGGGGAATTGCTGGGCCAATTCGAGACACCACAATTTGTGAACTTTTGTGGCGATTACGGAATTGGTGAAATAGTCGGCATAGTGGTCGCGGCGTTCGCGAAAATCAAACCAGGCATGAGAATACTGATGGATGAAAAGGGGCGCTTTGCCACTGATGTAGCGAATGCCATTGAACTCGAAAATGGGCCGCGACCAGGCAGACCAAGTGGCGGGGGGCAGCGTGTGGGTTGCGGACCCTATACCCAAAAGATAAAGCATCATTTGCTCGCTGTAACCGTCCCAGCGGGTCTTGATGAAACCGTGCTCGGGAGTCCAACCCATGGCAAGAGTTTTGTGGCCCTGCAGCATCCACAGCCAATCGACACGCTCAAAAATTGTGGTGGCCAGTTCGTAGATTTCAGCGTCGTCAAAATAGGCACGGCAGGTGAGCACGCCGCAAAGAAAGATAGCGGTGTCGATGGAGGAGACTTCTGACTGGAAGACGCGTTCGCCATTCTGGATATTCAGGAAGTGGGCGTAAAAGCCGTGCTCGTGCTGTACGCGGGTAGTCACAAAACGTAGGGTATTGCGAACGCGGTCGCGAATTTCCAGGCGCTGTTCCCAGCCGCGCTGGTCGGCGATGCAATGAGCAGTGAGCCCAAAGCCGGTGGCTGCGATGCTGGCGGCATTGCGCTGGTCGGTGCCGTCAGCGTGGCTGCGATCTTTTACCAGGCCGGTGACCGGGTTGGTCTCGTTCCAAAAGAATTGGAAGGTGGTGCGTTCAATACTTTCGAGGAATTCGTCTTCGTCACGGGTGAAGCGGTATTTGGTGGGGTCGTTTTCGAACAACGGGGGACGCTCGGATGGCTGTTGGGGCGCAGGCTGACGCTGGGGTGCGGGCTGAGTATGTCGCTGCGCGGGTTGAGTACGCTGGAGGAATTCGGAAATTAGTGCAGAAGGGCCGACTAAAGGCAAACCACCAGCAAGCTGTGCTGTCCGGCGAAGCCAGTCGCGACGCGAGAATTGGCCGCGCCTCACCGAGCGCTCCTATGGAGCGTGGGGAGGGGAGCGGTGCACAGAAGGGACTGGTTTCTCCTGTTCATCGACCAGACCATTTTACGAGAGGGACCTGCGGTGGAGTACAGGGAATCTCGCTAATCGTTCCAGCGGGCCATGTCAGGTAATAACAGGTAAATGACCGGTAGCGAGAGAAAAGGCGCATTGGGAATTAAAGCGACGAATTAGAAATAAGGAGGGTGGAGAAGGGGGCTATCGGGACTGAAGTCTGAGGTTTATGCCGACCGGCCAAGCTCGGGCGTTCCGGAAGGGATGGAACGATGAATCTGGGGCGCTGGCGTGCTATGGTGCGGAGGGCATGAGGAGAACTTAACGATGAGATTGGCGATTCGGAGATCGTTTAAGGTGCTCGCACCGGGTGGTTCGCTGCGGAAGCGTGTGGCCCTTAGCCTGGCGGTGGTGAGATTGATTCTAGTTCCGGTGATATTTTTTGCGATTTACTACCTGCTGGTGGTGGGACGAATCGTCGACCGCATCGTAAGCTTCGATGCACCGGCGGCGACACTTTCTCAACAAGCTTCCATCGAGATGCTGGAGGCCAGGCGAGCGGAGCGGAATTATTTGCTGCTGTACGATCCTTCATCGTTGCAGGCTAATCGCGAGTCGATTTCCAAGCTGGAGCAGATTTTACGAGCGATCCGCGAGCTGAATGCCGCAGATCAACCGTTGACGGATCAAGCGTTGATAGCGCTGCACCAGTACGACGAAGAATTCAAGAACGCGGTCGCAAACATGCGGAAGCCGGGAGAGGCGCCGGCAGATCGAATTCAAAATGTTTTGCAAGCGTACGAGAAAGACCTGGGAAGCATTCTGAAAGGCGCAAGGAATAAGCCGCGGGACCAATTGATCGAGGAATTGCGCGCGAGGATCGACTCTTTCGATACGCAGATCACCAAAACAGCGCAGGAGGGAAATCCCGCGCTGCAACAGATTACGACTGACCTGCAAAATTCCGGGCAAGATGTTTTGCGGCTGACGTCGGAACTGGAAGCACGCAACTGGGATCGCATAGACGGAGACCACCGGAGGGCGCGCCGGTTGATTTCGCATTCGGAATGGGCGTTGAGCATCGTGTCGGCGATCACACTGCTAGTGAGTATCTGGATCAGCTTCGTGTTACCGCAGCAGGTGGTGAGGCCTTTGATGAGTTTGAAGGAAGCGGTGGACCATGCGGCGGCGGGCAATTATGAAATTGAATTTGAAATTCGTGGCGAAGGCGAAGTGGTGCAACTGGCCAACAGCATCCGACTGCTGATCAGCCATGTGAAGGAACGCTACGATGGAACGGTGTCGCGGGAGCAGCCGGCTATTTGAATTATAGCGAGTCGTGGTGAGCCCTGACTTCTTTGAGCGATGCTCGAATTTCTTCGAGATCGACGGAAGCGGTTCCGCGTTTTCCTACCTTAATGCCTGCGCTTAAATTGGCGAGTCGGGCGGCGGCGCCCAGGTCGGCTCCCGAAGCGACGGCAGCGCTGAAGGCAGCAATGGCAGTATCGCCGGCTCCGGTTACGTCATAAACGCTGCGCGCCATGGTGGGGATATCGACCCTGCGCAAACCACTTGCGGAGTTTTCGAAGAGCGACATACCTTCGCTGCCGCGGGTTACCAGCAAGGCCTCCAAGGCAAGAACTTCAACCAAGGAGCGAGCG
>JAUTXJ010000107.1 GCA_030838075.1 Acidobacteriaceae bacterium | reverse complement strand
CAGACCATTCAGGCTCGAAAAGCGTGAATGGTTTCGAACGGATTCTGGCACATCGTATCGATTGTCAAAGAGCAAAACCTCCCTGTCCAGCAGAAAGGCATACGCACAACTTGAAGAGTATCTCAGGAGAGGCCAGTATTGTCAACCGAATCCCGGCGCGTTTTCCACAGACTTCCGAACTTGCACTGCTGCTAATTCGGACTTCTTCTTATGGGATAAGATGCGGCTTGGGAGCTTTGGGTGATACGCCTGGCGAAAAAATTAAGCCCAAGAATTTCAAATACTAAACAGGTGTCGGAGCGGTTGCAGAACGCGATTCAGCGGAGTGGCTTGATTCGCGAGGGCGATCGCGTGGGTGTTGCGGTGTCGGGTGGGGCGGATTCGGTGGCGTTGCTGATGCTGCTCGTGGCGGTCAAAAAAAAAATAGGCATTACTCTCAGCGTGCTGCATTTCAATCACAAACTTCGCGGAGGCGCTGCGGACGCCGACGAAAAATTTGTCGCCACTGTGGCTCACAAATTTAAGCTGCCGTTTTACTCAGCCGCAGCCGCCGTAAAGTCCATTGCCAAAACTGACAAGGCCAATGTGGAGGCTACGGCGCGGCGGCTGCGTTACGCTTTTTTTCCTGAGTGCGCGAGCGAACATCACCTGGACAAAATTGCTGTGGCGCATACAGCGGACGACCAGGCTGAAACCGTGTTGGCGCATATTTTGCGCGGCAGCGGACTCGCCGGCCTTGGCGGGATTCACCCGCAGGTAGACAAAATTGTGCGCCCGCTTTTATCGGTGTCGCGGGCGGATTTGCGTTCGTATCTGAAAGCGCACAAACAAACGTGGCGCGAGGACGTTACTAATCGCGACACCAGCAAAATGCGTGCGCGCATTCGCAAAAAATTAATTCCGCTGCTCAAAAAAGAATTTCAGCCGCGGATCGTCGAGCACCTGGCCTCGCTTTCAAGCCACGCTCGTGAGGATGACGCGCTGCTTCACGCTATGGCAGAAGAGCGCCTGCGCGATTGTCTGGAAATAATTTGGGGAGGCGCGAGCATTCGCGTCGTGGATTTGTTGCCATGTAATGCTCAAGAAAACGGATTGGCGCGAAGTGAAGATCATTCTCTCGAGCAAGCGGCATCAACGGGATTGAGTGGCAGGCTCTTGCGCCTGATCATTGCGCGGGTCAAAAGCGGTCGCGTAAAACTTGCGAACGATAGTTCTCCAAGGGGCGAATTCACGGCTTTGCACGTCAGACAAGTTTTGGAGCTTGCGCGCCACGGCAAAACCGGGTCGTCCTTGCCTTTACCGGGGAATATTGAAGTGCGGCGGCACCGCGATGCTCTGGTGTTTTGCGCCAGAGAAAGCGCCGCGCTCGTTGCACGGGAATATGAGTACAAAATCGATTCTCTGCCTGAACTCAATACCATTCGCGTCCCGGAACTGGGGTGCGTTTTCCGCTTCACAATGATTGACTGGCATGGCCAGAGGGGGGAAACTAGACTCTCAGGGGAAGTGTTGGATGAAGCGCGGTTGAATTTTCCTCTAACACTGAGAAGTTGGCGATACGGCGATCGCTTTTGCGCCACCGGGCATAGCAAGCCTGAGAAGTTGAAGCGCTTGTTCAACGAAAAAGGCATTGATCGTTGGCAGCGCGCCGGCTGGCCCGTGGTCGTCTCTGGCAAAGACTTAGCGTGGTCGCGAAGTTTTGGCGCGTCCGCCAAATTCGCGGCTCACGATGGAACCAAAACGGGGATCGTGATCGTCGAGGAAAAGTCCTTATGAGCGGCCGCAAGCCGGCTAGCTCAAAGCGTGATCGTCAGGCGATCAAAGCGAACGGACGGAGCGCCACGATTTCCGAGTCGCGAATTGCCGGGCGGGTGGCCGAGTTGGGGAAGGCAATTTCGCGGGCTTACCAGGGCCGCCGCCTGGACATCGTGGTTACCATGGATCGAGGGTTTATGTTCGCCGCGGATTTGATTCGAGAGCTGGATGGCACGGTGGTTTGCCACTTTGTTCGCGAAGATTTGCGGGACGTAGAGGACGGTGGGCGCCCGCGACGGGAGGTTTTGTTCAGCGGGGCGCCGGACTTGAAAGGCCGGGATGTTCTTTTGGTTGACGCAGTTCTGGAGAGCGGCGTGACTCAGGAATTTTTACTGCGGCGTTTGGGTGAAAGCGCTCCGCGTTCGTTGCGCTTGGCGGTTTTGCTGGATAAGCCTGAGAAGCGGCGCGTCGATCTTGAATCGGATTACTTTGGCTTCAAAACTGCATCTAAGGAAGTATGGGTAGGATATGGGTTGGCAGCGCCCAACGGTACTGGTCGCAATCTTCGCCAACTGTCTAACGGCACAAAGAGCGCGGGGAAAGCTGAGCGTCGAAAGAAATAGAGTTGCTGCTGCAACAGCTGCGTAGATTTTCTTGGGGATTTAAGTGAGGGCAACGTGAATTCCAGTTCCACTGCAAAGACCATTCTTTTTTGGATTTCGATCGTATTCCTGGGCGTGATGCTTTGGAAGCTGGTGTCCGCCAACGGCGCGCAGGCGCGTGAAGACGAGCCGAGCTACAGCGAGTTCATGGGCAAGGTCGATTCGGGTGACGTGAAGGAAGTGACGCTGTATCTTTCGCCCAACAGCTACGAGTTGCAAGGGGAATACAAAGTTCCGGTCAATCATAAATTTCATCTGACCGTTTTCAAGGAATCCACTCCCGACCTGGCAAAGCAGTTGCGCGAAAAACAAGTGCCGATGAAAGTGAAAGAAGTTCGCAGCGGGGACTGGGTCCTGATTTTGTTGAACGCTGCACCGCTCATCCTGCTGGTGGGCTTCTGCCTTTTCTTGATGCGCCAGATGCAAGCGGGCGGCAACAAGGCGCTCAGTTTCGGCAAGTCACGCGCGCGTTTGCTATCCGCGCAACAGAAAAAAGCTACCTTCAAGGATGTCGCCGGAACCGACGAAGCCAAAGAAGAACTGCAGGAAATTATCGAGTTCCTCAAAGACCCGCAGAAATTCCAGAAATTGGGCGGCCGCATCCCTAAGGGCGTGCTGCTGGTCGGACCTCCTGGAACCGGCAAGACTTTGCTTGCGCGCGCTATCGCGGGCGAAGCCAACGTTCCGTTTTTCTCTATCTCCGGTTCGGACTTCGTGGAAATGTTTGTCGGCGTGGGCGCAAGCCGCGTTCGCGATCTGTTCGAGCAAGGGAAGAAGAATGCTCCGTGCATTATCTTCATAGATGAAATTGACGCTGTCGGGCGCCATCGTGGTGCTGGACTTGGCGGTGGCCACGACGAGCGCGAGCAAACGCTGAACGCGCTGCTTGTTGAAATGGATGGCTTCGAATCGAACGAAGGCGTTATTTTAATTGCCGCAACCAACCGGCCCGACGTTCTTGATCCTGCTTTGTTGCGCCCCGGCCGATTTGATCGCCGTGTGGTGGTGGCTCGCCCTGATGTGAAGGGCCGCGAAGAAATTCTTCGCGTGCATACACGCAAGGTCCCCATTTCCGATGACGTGGAGCTTTCCATTATTGCTCGCGGCACGCCTGGTTTTTCGGGCGCCGATCTAGCCAACCTGGTGAATGAAGCCGCGCTTTGGGCGGCTCGCCAGAACCGTAAATTCGTCATGATGGTCGACTTCGAAATGTCCAAGGACAAAGTGCTCATGGGCGTGGAACGCAAGTCCATGATTTTGTCCGACGAGGAAAAGAAGAATACGGCTTATCACGAAGCGGGCCACGCGCTGGTGGCGGCCATGACTCCGGGAGCCGATCCCGTACACAAAGTGACCATCATTCCGCGCGGCATGGCTCTCGGTCTAACCATGCAGTTGCCGGAAGATGACAAGCACACTTACACCGTGAAATATCTGGAGTCCATGCTCGCGGTGCTCATGGGCGGTCGTTCCGCTGAAGAAATTTTCCTGGGCCACATCACCACCGGCGCGGGAAATGACATCGAGCGCGCCACAGACATCGCGCGCAACATGGTTTGCGAATGGGGCATGAGCGAACTGGGCCCTCTGGCCTACGGGAAAAAAGATGAAGCGATTTTCCTGGGCCGCGAAATCACCCAGCATCGCGACTATTCCGAAGATACCGCCATCCAGATCGATAAAGAAGTAAAGCGCATCGTGAACGGCGGCTACGAACGCGCCAAAGCGATCCTCTCCAATAATAAGGAAACTCTGGAACGCATTGCGTTGGCGCTACTCGAACGGGAAGTCATTGACGCCAACGAAGTGAAGCTCTTGATGGAGAACAAGCCGCTGCCGGAAAAGCTGCGTACTCCGCCGCCGCAGCCCCCGCAAGCAGCGCCTAGCACTGATCCGAAGGTAGTGCGCCCTGAATTGCGTCCTGCCCCCGGTTTTACGCGCGGAGAGAATCCAGCAAAGGCCTAAGCCCAGAAAAATCTCAATCCCACAGGGCGCGACTCTTGAGTC
>JAUTXJ010000096.1 GCA_030838075.1 Acidobacteriaceae bacterium | reverse complement strand
AGTCCGCTAAAAATCTAACTGTGCAGCGCATTTATTCCGAACCTAGCCTCAGTGGTCATACCCTCCGAGGCTTGGCGTGGACGCCCGACGGCAAACAGATCACCTTCCTTGAAACAAAAAAATCCGGTGCTGAAAGTGGCGAGAATGACCACCAAGGCAAGCAGAAGAAGGAAAAACTCGCGGATCTCTGGATCGTGGATGCAACGTCTGGTGACCCTAGAGTGCTGGTATCCGCCGAGCTCCTGGCCACCATGCTTCCGGAAAATCCATCCGCTCCCACGCAGGCAACTGGGCTTGGCCGTCACGCACCCGCTGACTATCAGTGGGCTCCCGATGGAACGGCACTGCTATTTCAGGGACCCAACGCGCTGGTATGGTTTGCATTGAAGGAAAAAGCTCCGCGTACCTTGGTTTCTGGTAAAGCCAATTTGGCCGATCCCAAAATTTCGCCGGACGGCAAGTTTGTCAGCTTCGTTCGCGACCACAATCTGTGGCTCGTAAATGTTGCGGATGCCAAAGAGCAGTCCGTAACACGCGACGGAGTCGAAGAAATTCGCAAAGGTGAACTGGACTGGGTCTATCCAGAAGAGTTGGACATCAAGACGGCTTATTGGTGGGCCCCGGATTCTTCAGCTATCGCGTATCTGGAAATGGATGAGCGCAAAGTGGCGCAATATCCCCTGGTGGATTTCGCATCGTTCGACGGTAAGGCAGAAATGGAGCGTTACCCTCCGGCCGGCGGCGCCAATCCGGTGGTACACGTGTTCGTCGCGCCTGTGAATGGAGGCCAGGCGAAACAGATGGACACCGGTTCGGAAACCGATCAGTACATCCCGCGAGTGAATTGGCTGCCGGATTCAAAGCATGTGGCTATACAACGGTTGAATCGTGCACAAACGAATCTCGATTTGATGATTGCGGATGCGTCGACAGGCGCGTCGCGTGTGGCCCTAACAGAAAAAGATCAGTATTGGATAAACGTCAGCGACGATCTTAGATTTTTGCAAGATGGACAGCGCTTTTTATGGTCCAGTGAACGACCCGGATTTCGTCATATCTATCTTTACAACCTGGATGGGAAGCAACTTGCGCAGCTAACCAAAGGTGACTGGGAAGTGTCGGCCATCGACGCGGTGGACGAGAAAGCCGGCTTGATTTATTTCACCGCTACGGAAAAATCTCCGATGGAGCGCCACGTTTATCGCGTCGGTCTAGACGGCTCCGGCTTTACGCGGATCACGAAAGAAGCGGGAACTCACGCGGTGAACTTCGCACCGAGCGCGGGTAGCCCGCCTGGCGCTAATATGACGAGCGGAGCAAGCGATTCCGTACGTGCATTCATCGATACCTATTCAAACACCATGAATCCTACGCGTCAGGATTTACTGCGGCCCGATGGTTCGCGCATCGCCGTTTTAAACGAAAACAAAGTCGCGGAACTCGCGAATTATCACTTTTCGCCGGTGGAATTTCTGCAGGTTAAAACGCATGACGGTGTGATGCTTAACGCATGGATGATCAAGCCGTCGGATTTTGATTCGCACCGAAAATATCCAGTGCTGGTTTATACCTACGGCGGCCCACACGCGCAGGTGGTGACGAATGAATGGGGGCGGTCGACTTTTCTGTGGCACCAGCTGATGGCGCAGAAGGGCTACGTTATTTTTGCGCTTGATAATCGCGGCTCGGCGGGACGCGGCCACCTTTTTGAGGAGCCCATTCATTTCCGGCTAGGTGCGCAGGAACTGTCTGATCAGCGCGACGGCGCGGCGTATTTGAAGTCGCTGCCTTATGTCGACGGCAGCCGCATGGGCATTTGGGGATGGAGTTACGGCGGACACATGACGCTGCACGCCATGTTTGAAGATTGGAACGACTTCAAGGCCGGGTTCGCGGGCGGCCCGGTTACCGACTGGCATTACTACGATTCGATTTATACGGAGCGCTATGTGGGGCTGCTGCCGAAAAACGAAAATTACTACAAGGAATCCTCTCCGATGGATAAGGTCAAACAATTTCGCGGAAAATTGTTGATCGCGCATGGTACCGGTGATGACAATGTGCATTTCGCAAATACTCTCGCGCTGATCAATGAGTTGATAGAGAACGGAAAATACGTGGAAGTGATGCCTTTTCCCGGCAGGGGTCACGGGGTCAGTGACGCGCCCGCCCGGCGGCTGCTGATGGAACGGGTTACCCGCTTTTTTCTCGATAATTTGTGAGAACTAACATTATTGGTACTCTCTAAAAAGCCGTAGCAGGCGTAAAAATCTCGTGCGAAAACGCGCAAACCGCCCTGCGCTCTGCGGCATCCAACGTTAGTCACCTGAATCAGGTCCATGCGTTGCAATTCACGCAGCCACATCTATTTTGTACTTTGAGAACGACGAGAGGATTCGTGTTGCAGTCGGACAACGAGAAATCGCCAAGCAATTCCCGTTGGGGCAATCCACCGTGGCACATTGATTTCCGCTCGACGGCTCGCGAGTTGCCGTCCGAAGTGGATTTCGCCATTGTAGGCGG
>JAUTXJ010000076.1 GCA_030838075.1 Acidobacteriaceae bacterium | reverse complement strand
TTTCGGCGATCGCACCGGATGTCGGCGCGATTCAATTAAATCCGATGCGAAAGATTTCAAGTGGCGATCAGGGAACTGCGATTTACCAGTCAGCAGGCGAACGGTACGCGGCGGGCGAGCCCATAAGTGCTCAAGCGCGCACATTGCAGCCGCAAGGTTTTTGGATCGATCCGGCGGTCGGCGTGGTGTCGAGGCTCAATGCGGTTTACGTTGGGCGTGACGGTACGGTGGAGCATAACCGGCCGGTTTTGGCGGTGACCAATGCTCGACCGTCGCGCTTGAGCGCGCGCATATTTAATTCCCTTGGAGAGCTGCGAGATTCATACCTGCTACTGTTTATTATTGTCGGCGTGGTATTTCTGCTGATCGAGCTCGCGGCGTTAATTACCGGAATCAGCATGACGCGGACGATTACCACGGCCATCGCGGACTTGTATCACGCGACGCAATATGTACAGTCCGGGGATTTGACGCATCGCGTGCGAGTGGACCGGCGCGATCAGTTGGGGGTGCTTGGGGAGTCGTTCAATTTGATGACCGGGTCGATCAGTGGGTTGATCGAGGAACAAAAGCAGCGCCAGCGATTGGAGAATGAAATCTCCATCGCGCGTGAAGTGCAGGACCAGTTGTTTCCGAAGCGGCTGCCGTCGGTTCCCGGAGTGGAAGTGGAGGCGATATGCAAGGCGGCACGTTCGGTGAGCGGCGACTATTATGATTTTATCCAGCTGACCCCGACACATATTGCCGTGGCAATTGCGGATATTTCCGGGAAGGGAATTTCGGCGGCTTTGTTGATGGCCAGCTTGCAAGCGGCGTTACGGAGCCAATTGTTGATGGGCGGCAGCGAACATCTGGGAACGGATGAATTGGTTTCGCGTCTGAATAAGCATCTGGTGCGGAACACCGCGGACGATCGCTTTGCTACGTTTTTTATTTGCGTGTATGACAGCGCGACGAGGACGCTGCGTTACACCAATGCCGGGCACCTGCCATCATTTTTGTTGAGTCAGGACCATGCGGTCCGGCTGGATAAGGGAGGCATGGTATTGGGCGTGTACGAGGACTGTGTCTATGAGGAAAATTCGCTGATGGTACCGCGCGATGCGGTGCTGGTTGGCTATAGTGATGGACTAGTAGAACCGGAAAATGTGTACGGGGAAGAGTTTGGGATTCGACGGTTGCAAGAGGCGGCGGTGCGGATGCAGGGGTCGTCACCGAGTAGTGTGGCGTTATCTTTGATGACGGCGGTGGAAGAATGGGCGGGAAGCGCGGAACAGGCGGACGATATGACCGTGATTGTGGCGCGGCTGAAGTAGCAGAAGACTACGATCTGGTTCTTATTTCGAGTGCGAACCCGGGGCACGCTTTTCACGAGGGCAGGAGAAAATGCAAGACCCACGCTAGAAATCGAGGTGGGGCACCCTCCGGCTAACTGTAATTTTCAAACGGGATCAATTCTTTGAGGTTCAATCCCAATTGCGAAGCTGCACATTACGATTTGTGTTCGGAAGAGCTGAAGTTGTCGTGAGCCACGCGAGCGGTCTTTTTGGCGAAATCGTACGTTGCTCGCAGATTCCCTCCGAAGAATCGCACCTTGCCATTCACGTCTTTCTCCAGCAGCACTTTTCCATCGGCGTTTTTGAATTCGCAATGAATCGTGATGGAAGTCGCCCCGGCAACCGTGGTCACGCGCCGGGTGCGTTCGCTGCCTGCCTTGAAACCACGAACCGTGCTGTGCAGAACCACGAGGTCAGCAGCGTCCTTGGCTCTGCGGTCGCCGTCGCGATACACATGCTCGAAGCCGCCCTGCTTCTCAAGCTGGCGAACCAAATTTTCGTAAAGCGAAATCTGGAACTCGGCTGGCAGCTTGATCTCATCCGAGTGGATCATTTCCACCTGAATTGCGGAGACCTTGGCTTTGACTGGTTGAGCCGACAAAGGAGTTGCGGCGAAAGTCACAGCCACAACCGCTAACCACAAAATTGCTTTCAAAGGGTGCTTCATTGTTTTGGCTCCTTGCTCGATGAATTGGCCGGGGCAGCCGCCGCTTGCTGTTCGCTCACCGTGGCATGCGCTCCTTGAGCCAGCAGATCTTTCTTAATGGGCTCGGCGCCGCTGGCCGGCAGCGCAAAGATGACGCCGTGCAGCGCGCCATTCTCATCACGATAGCGAAGTGTCAGAGTGTCGAACTTGGTGCGAAACAATGCCAGAAAGCGCCCCGATCCATAGGGTGCGACCATGCTGAGGTTGCTCACGGTCTTTCCCACCGCTGCTTGTGTGTCTTCGCCGGTGACCACGTCTTCAATGCTGGCTGCGTTCACCTCAGAACTTTTCTTGCCATAGCTGAAATGCAACTTTCCGCTCTCGACTGTTAGCGTACCTTTGGCGTTGTCTTTCACGCCGGGAAGACCGGTAAGCGCGATAGCATTGTTGGCGGGTTTTGCACTCTGCTGTGCCTTGGCACCGCAAACCGCAAGTCCGGCGAATGCCATGGTCATCGCGATTGAGACCAAAAATTTCCTTCGCTTCATATCTCCTCCGTCATCACACAAATTCGATCTCTTCAGGACACGCCACGAGCACGCGGGTGACTTCACCAATTGGAGAAACCGCGCCTCCTGACAGTGGCCGGGCATCCGCGGATGCGTTTACCCAATTCGCAGATCAAACCCGAGCGACTGTCAGGGACGACTCTTGAATACTGTCAAGGTCGACTACTATTGCGCGGGAGTTTACCACTTGTCGCGCGGCCATCATAGTGCCTCGGTGCGTGCAGTTGGCTGGCTTCAAGACCCGGTGCATACCTCAACTGCGAAGGTCAGCCATGCTGCCGGTATGGATGCAATGGACGGGGAAACGGCACGTTTGGCGCGGAAATTTGTGGGACGTGGGCTATACTGGCTAGCTTTCGAAAATACTTGGGCGTGGGAGAAGCATGTCGCTTCGTAATCGAGTGGCGCTGGTAACCGGAGGAAGCCGCGGGATCGGGCGCGGAATCGCGACGCGGCTGGGGCAGGATGGCGCGCGGGTGGCTATCGCCTATCGTTCGAACAAGGCGGCGGCACAGCAAACGTTGCGACAAATCCAGGCGGTGGGCGTGGAATGCGTCGCGGTGGAGACGGATATTTCCGATCCGGCGCGCGCGGGGCAATTGGTGAAGACAGTGGTGGAACGTTTTGGGCGGCTGGACATCGTAGTAAATAACGTGGGGGATTTTCGCTGGGGCACGGTATCGGAAAGTTCGCTGGAAGACTGGCACGGGATTTTCTCTTCCAATTTGTTTACGGCGCTTTATGTATGCCGGGCGGTGCTGCCGCACATGCGCAAGGGACGCTGGGGACGAATCGTTAATCTGGGCGCGGTAGGCGCGGAACGAGCCTTCGGGCAGGCGAAAATTTCCGCGTATGCGGCGGCCAAGGCAGCGGTGGTGGCGTTGTCGCGATCGCTGGCGCTGGAAGAAGCAAAAAACGGAATTACGGTTAATGTGGTGAATCCATCGAGTATTGATGAGAATGAGTTGACACTGAGCGAGGCACGCAGCATGCGGGACGCGCGGTTTCCCATAGGCCGACCGCCTACCGTAGAAGACGTTGCCGCGACGGTCGCATTCTTTACTTCCGAAGAAGCTGAATACGTCACCGGACAAGTGATGAACGTCAGTGGCGGGTGGATGCTGTAGTTTCGTAACGAACTAAATCAATCATGAAAGCACTTACCGCAGCGGAAATGCGCGAGGTCGACCGACAGACCACCGCGCGCTTTGGCATTCCTGGATTACAACTGATGGAGTCAGCAGGGCAGCAGGTTTGTGAGTCGATCCTGCGATGGCTTGGCGTTTTACGCCCGCCGGAATCGCGGCATGAATTGAAGATTTCGATCTTGTGCGGGAAAGGGAACAACGGCGGCGACGGCTTGGTGGTGGCGCGTCACTTGAAGGTGACTGGTATCGAGCCGCAGGTTTATTTTTTTGGGGATCCCGCGAAATTGAAGGGCGATGCGAGTGAAAATTTTCAGCGGTGGCGTAGTACCGGCGGGGCAGTGAACGTGCTAGACAGCGAAAGTGAGTGGCAACAAGTTAACAGCGCAATCGGAAGCTCTGACGTGATCGTAGATGCTTTACTGGGTACTGGATTGCGTGGCGCGGTCACCGGAATAACGGGCAAAGCTATTTCGGCGGTAAATGAGTTTTCGAAGAATGCGACGGCACCGCGTCCCAGTTTAATTATTTCAGTGGATATGCCTTCGGGGTTGCCATCCGATGGGGAAGCGGCGGAAGGGCCGGTTTTGCGTGCGCATCAAACAGTAACGTTCACGGCGCCAAAAATTGGACAACTCGTTAGTGCTGATGCGGCCTGCACTGGCACGTTAATTGTGCGGCAAATAGGTTCGCCAGCGGAGTTGGTCGAACAGCTTGGGCAAGGCGAGCTGCGGTGGACTTCGGTGGAAGAATTCGCGCAGTTGCCGTTGGTGCGCGCCGCGGATTCGAACAAGGGAACCTTTGGTCACGTGCTACTGGTAGCTGGCGCGCTGGGGAAGAGCGGAGCCGCAGTGCTGGCTGGACGTATGGCGGTGCGGGCAGGTGCGGGACTAGTGACAATTGCCACGCCCGCGGTAGTTCTCCCGGTTGTAGCTGCCGCGCAACCGGAATATATGACCGTGCCGCTGCTGGCGACGCGCGCCGGGACTATCGCGCTAAAAAGTGCGCAAGATGCGCAGTGGAAGAAAATTGAGAAAGGCAAGAGTGTCGTGGCGATTGGCCCGGGATTGGGAACTGAAGCGCAAACGCAGCAATGCATTCGAACGATGGTGCGCTCCACGGAGCTGCCGGTGATTCTAGACGCCGACGGTTTGAACGCATTTGACGGGCATGCCGACGAACTGCGGACGCGAAAGACCAAATTTTTGGCGGTTACGCCTCATCCCGGCGAGATGGCGCGGTTGCTGGGTAAATCGGTACGAGCAGTTCAGGATGATCGGTTGAAGGTTGCGCGCGAAGCGGCCAGGCGATGGAACGCCCACGTAATTTTGAAGGGATTTCACACCCTGATTGCTTCACCGGACGGAGAAGTTTTTGTAAACACCACCGGAAATGCCGGCCTGGCAAAAGGCGGCACCGGGGATGTGCTCACCGGGCTCTTGGCGGGGCTCACTGCTCAGTTCAAAACGGGGGACTGGCTAAGGGTCCTGGCGCTAGGCGTGTATCTGCACGGCTTGGCGGCGGACATCGGCGTGACAAGAATGGACGCGTCGGGATTGATTGCCGATGACGTAATTTCCTTGATTCCCGAAGCACGCATGAAACTTCTGCAGGAGTTGCAAAAGATTGGCTGAAGAAGTGATTACTCGTTCAGCGGAAGAAACCACGAGCTGGGGGAAGCAGTTTGCCGCGCGGCTGAAGGCTCCAATTGTCGTGCTGCTTTCCGGTGAACTCGGCAGTGGGAAAACCACGCTGACGAAGGGGATTGTTTCTGGACTGGGCGCGGCGACGGAAGAGGAGGTCACCAGCCCGACATTTACTTTGGTGCACGTTTACGGGGGTTCTCAGCGATCCGCCAGCAAAGTGCATCATGTGGACCTTTATCGTATTGAGAATTTTCATGACTTCGAAACGCTGGGAATGGAAGATGTCTTCGAGCAGCCTGGAGTGTTGATCGTGGAATGGGCGGAGCGGTTCCCGCTGACCTCGCCGTGGCCCCAAATCATGGTGCGATTGGAGCATCTGGCCGGGGACAGGCGGCGGTTAACGGTAATTCCCGCGCCTGACACCTATTTGTAGCTAACTCTCTGGTTACGCGTAGATCCCACATTCTTGCGGTGCCGGGCCGCCGGGCTAGACTGGAAGCAGTCCCTTCTGGTGGGAGTGCATGGCAAACCTGTCACTGATGCCCAGTGCGACGGAAGCGGCGCGAACGGAACTCAAAAGATACAACGTCACCATACCAATGGGGTCGTTATTCATTGGGGTGGATAACATTCACCATGACGTTTTCATGAGTCCGAAATTCGCGCAGGCGGCGCGTGACTATTTGTTTGAGCTGATTCGCCAGAATACTAAAGCTTCCTATTTTCCAGGGATCGAGCTGCGAACGACTCGTGGACCGGATAGTTCCGCATACCGCAAGCTCCTTGTAGAACTGCTACAAAGCGCCCTCACGCAGGCCAAATATCACAAAAATATCGAGATGGACCTGCTGTTCCGGTTGACCCTGCTGAAATTCCTGATGGGGGAACTAGGCAATCAGTTCGCAAACGTCATTCTCGAAGTGAAAGCGTGGATCCGGCAGCGTGGCGAACACTATGAACGCAGCCAACAAGCGCACGCGATCAAAGCGCGGTTGTCAGAATTGCAATCAGCGCGACGGGCTGTGATTCGGACGGTGGGACAACAGATCGCGCAAATCCATATTGATGTGGAAGAAAACGTGATTTCCAAGGCGCGCCGGGCGCTGTTTGGGGATGATTTCGCGCCGCTGTATGACATGTTGAAAAACCGGCTGATTTTTCTGGACGGCGGGAAAGACGATACATATTTTCTGGATCACTACGTTCTTTTAGGGAACTACACTCGGGACCCGGATCGCTTCGAGAGTATCGATGCGTTATTCCTGGAGCTACTCCGGAATGCCGGGCTCGCCATTGAACAGAAGCCCGGGCACGTGGAAGCGAAGAAGGAACTCGAACAACTGCTGGAGCAAGAACAAACCACGCGGAATGATTTCAGCAGTCTGGAGCTGCAAGCTGGAACCTTGCGAAAAAAACTGGAGCGCGGCGATGGCTTCATGAACAAGTTGCTTGGCTCCGCCGATCCCTCGGACTTGCGAGCATCCCTGACAGATATTGAGTCGCGGTTGAAATATCAGGAAGGAAAGCTGGAGCAACTGGCTCCCAAAATCGACGCGGCCAAGCAGCAGGTTGATTTTTGGGATAAGGAATTTCAGGGTGACTTGGGCGATTTTCTGAATTATCCCGATAACGCTAAGTTGCTGTTTGATGCCTCTGCCGCTCGGGATGGGGATGCTGCGGAACGTGCGCACTTGCTCTCGAAGCTGGTGAGCCGGTTGGAAGAGCAGGACATTCTTTATCAAATCTTGGCGGGGTACGAGATTCGATCGTTGGCGTCGGACTACAGTCCGCCGGTGCACTTGCAGCAACTGCGCAAGGCAGTAGTGTCGAAGGAAGAATTGAAGCGCGTAGAGCAGGTGCTGAAGCATGTGCCGGCGCGGAAGCTTTCGCTGAAGCCGATTGAGGACCTGTCCAGGAAAATCCATCGCTACTCCCGGGAAGAAGTCCACGCACTGGTGCTGAAGTTTGCGGGCGATTTTATGCTTTTGCGTCGCGACCTGCGCAATGCGGAACACTTGACCACCTGCATGGAGCGCATTCACCCGGTAAACACCGAGCAGATCCGGGAATTATCGCGGTTGAATAACAAGCTGTACGAATGCGTGCTGCAGGAAGAAGAGAAACCCAAAGCTGACCATGTGGTCTCGCACGTGATCATTAAGGCGGATGTGCGCGGATCGACCAAGATGACCCAGGATTTGTTGGCGCGCGGGTTAAGCCCCGCTTCGCATTTCAGCTTGAACCTGCACGAGCCGGTGAAAAAACTGCTGGACCGTTATGCGGCGACAAAAGTATTCATCGAAGGCGACGCGATCGTGTTGGCGATATTCGAAACGGAAGCGACGCTGACGTATGCGCGGGCGGTAGCCAAAGCGTGCATCCTGTCGCGGCAGATTCTATCAGTGTGCGGCACGTACAACGAGCGCGCGGCTGCCAATGATTTGCCGGCTATCGAACTTGGCCTGGGGGTGGCATTTCAAGGTTCGGCGCCGACATATTGGACGGATGGGGATTCAAAAATAATGATTTCCAAGGCGCTGAATCTGTCCGACCGGTTGTCGGGATGCGCGAAATTGGCGAAGCGGCTGCTTACGAATCAACCTTCCGATTTTTCGCTATTTCAATTTTTAACCGCCGTGGAGGGCGCATCTTCTGAAGAGCTGGATGAATTTCTAGTGCGCTACAACATGAATGGCATCGAGCTGAATGATGAGGGCTTTCAGAAATTGAGCGAAGAAATATCGCTGGACTCAATCGAGACCAAACTGGAAATGCCCTGGGGAAAAGAAAATGTGACCCTGTTTTTTGGCGAAGTTCCCATGGGCGAATCGGTGGAATTGTTGGTGTTGCGCAAGGGATTTGCGCGACGACTATTACCGGATGGAAAAGTCGGTGAGGTATCGTCGCATCCTTATTATGAGGTGTGCACCAGCGGGGACCTGTATGAACTCGTTGCGGCCCTGCTACGCAGCCAGCAAGTCGCGGCGGTCGGAGAGATAGGGAATTGAACAGTCAGTGATCCTTTTGAAGTGAGTTTCTTCCTTAACTACCTGATACCAGCAAAACATTTTAGAAAGCTGTCAACGGCGTGGCAGAATGTGCCATGGCATTGGCCGATATTTACCGGGCACTAATGGGTGTGGCGCCGCAAAGCGTTGCGCACGACGTTCGACATTGGATCGCGCAGTTGGGTGGCGTGGGACTCATACCGCTGGGCCTTCTGGATGCTTCGTTGGTGCCGATTCCGGGGAGCATGGACGTACTGACCATCGTGCTGGCGGCCCGCGATTCGAAGTTGTGGTTTTACTATGCGGGGATGGCGACCCTGGGCTCGGTGATCGGCGCGCTGGTGACGTTTCGGCTGGCGCGCAAAGGCGGCAAAGAAACATTAAAGAGAAAAGTTTCGGCGGCGCGCGCGGAACAGATTATAGAAATTTTCTCCCGTTGGGGATTCTGGTCGATTGCCATCGCGGCGTTGTTGCCACCACCGGTGCCTATGGTACCGTTCGTGATTGCCGCGGGAGCGACGCAGTATTCCACGCAGAAATTTCTAGCAGCGCTGACGCTGGGGCGGGTGATTCGGTATTCCTTGCTGGCCTTGCTGGCCGCGCATTATGGCCGGCAAATCATACGTTTCATAGTGCATCCTGAGCATCCCTCTCTGTATATAGCTTTCGGAGTCGCGGTGATCCTCGGCGTGATTACATTTGTAGTGCTGTCCGCGAGAAAAAAGAAACACACAACCGCGTAGAGGTTGCCGACGCTGCTCGCACATCCAAGGGGAAATACAGGTGTGCACGCGTCGGGTTGCGAACGCCGCCCCGCGCAAAAATGCAGTGCCCATCTAACGCATGATCGCAACTAAGTCAGCCAATAAATTTGCAGTAAACCAACTGGGATTATGCGCTTAGACCGGGTCCACAATCGACGGTGGTCTATAATTCATGCGGAGGCGAAAATGGTCCGGTGACTGTCGCGGCCTTCAAAGCCGCCGATTCGGCCCTTCGCGGATCGAATGGTGGGTTCGACTCCCACACGCCTCCGCCACGTTTTATTAGACTTTTGTGCGATTGTTAAAGAATTGTACCAAAAGTGTACAACAGAATCACTAGGGGGTTGCACTCAAAACGGCGCGATCTAGGGCTTCCTGCCGGGTCTTAACCCAAGGGTTGCAGTGCTTTTCTGTCACTCGAATGCTCTGGTGGCCCAGGAGAACGCTCACCGTCTCTATCGACGCTCCGCCCTCCAGCAGTGCTACCGCGAACGTGTCGCGGAAGCGGTGCGGGTGGCCTGAGACCTTCGCCAGCGTCAATACCTCGGCGATTCTTTCCCGCCAGAAACCTGTGACCGTCTCCAACTTCGAGTCGCCTGTCCAGAAAAAGTATTTCGGGTTTGAAGGCTTGACCGACCGCAGCGCGTCAGCGACGTTCTCTGGAAGCAGTACGCTGACAGGTTCCCCGGTTTTCGCCTGATACAGTTTCAACCGATTGCCCTTCAGGCTGTCCACTGCCATCATCGCCACATCTGAAATTCGCAGGCCGGAATAACGCATCGTCAGTATGAATGCCTCAACTCGATGATCTACTTCATCTGACTGGGCCGCCTTCAGAATCTTCCCCATATCATCTTTGGGGAAGGGAAGTGTGGGGTTTTGTTTCAGCTTCGGCCCTACCAGACTCACCGCATAATTCTCTTCCACCATCTTGCGCTGCAACGCGAATTTGAAAATGCCGCGCAACCGTTCCAGCTTCTTGGAGGCCGACAGCGCGCCGATGCTCCAGCGGGCACGGAATTCCGTCAGCGCATCCAATTCCAGTTCACTCACAAACTTGATCCCACGATCTTGAGTGAACTCCAATACCTGCCGGAAGAGCAGTTTGTACAGCCGCAGCGTTCCTGTGCTTAAATTCCTCGCTTCGGCGTCTTTCAAGAACTGGTCCCGCCACTCCTCAATCGTCGCTCGGGTCTTGGTCTTTGGGCGCGTTCCGTCAACGTCCCACACCCTCACCAAATCCTGTGCGCGGTTCCAGTCGCGCAACTTCAAGGCTTCGCGGATACGGTGACCGTCTTTGGTACCGGTGACCCAGATCGGGCACTTGCAGCGATATTCAGACCGCGATGTGAATCTGCACTTTTGCGGATTGTGACGACGATAGATTAGGAGCATTTATTCCGAGAGCCTCTTGTGGACGCGAACGGCGACGGACTGGGGGATGCGCAGAGTCAGATACGAACGCTTGTAGCTCGGAGCCTTTTCTCCGATTTTCACAACTCCAGGTTCTTCGCGAAACACGTTTCGGATGGTTTCCACATTGACGCCCCAAGCCTTAGCGAGATCGGCAGGCGAATAGTGTTTCTCATCCACAATCAAATTCGTGTACCTTTTCCCTTCGTAGGTGAATGAACGACCGCGCCCAAGGCTTATGGTCGGCTGCTTTGGGGTTGCTCGAGGCCCTCGAGCGGCAGGAACAAGACGAGGCCGCGCGGGAGTTGAGCTTTCTAGATCGCTTGGCACTGCTGGTCGATCAGCAGTGGAACTGGCGACAGAACCAGGCTCTCGCGCGGC
>JAUTXJ010000074.1 GCA_030838075.1 Acidobacteriaceae bacterium | reverse complement strand
TCTCCGTCCCGAAAGGCTCGTCATGAATGGTGACAAAGTGGATAGTAACATGAATTCTATCCCTGCCGTCTCACTTTTTCGCGGCATATATAACCGCGTGGCGAAGCGTCTGGGAGTGGATCCCTCTTACGTAAGCCGCGTCGCCCGAGGCGAGCGAAAGTCCGCTGTGGTGGAAAAAGCTCTAGGCGAAGAAGTTCGCCTAATTCGAGACCACCTAAACAATCACAACAACAATCACAATAACAATCACAATAACAATCACAATAACAATCACGATAACAATCAGGCCCCGGCCGACCAAAAAAAGAAATCCAAAATAAAATCCCGCCCTGGCGAGCCTCTAGAGGCTTAGCTCCAGCTCCCCTAGCTTAGCTAAACTCTAGCGCTCAAGGCAATTCCCTCGCAACGATTTGTGGGAGGCGTGAACGGTCCGCAAGACTAATGTAAGGTTCGGTTTCCTCTGCACGCTACGGAATCAATCGCGCGGGATCACTTTCTGCTTCGTCGATCCAGGACTTCAGCACTTCCACATTTTTCGGATCCGGATCCAAAAATACTAATCCCACGCCCAAATTTGAATGTGCGTAAACAACCCGCACCTTGCTTTCGAACACGGTTTTGCCCACCGAAATCTTTACCAGCGCGATGGTGTCCTCCGGGAACGGGTTCAGCATATCCAGATAACAGCCCTGCACGCTGAGTTCGCTAACCCGCGAGGCGATGTGCATCTTGGTAACCGGTTCGAACACTTCGGCGCTAGCGATGAATGCGTACCGTGGATTTCGCCGGCGTTGCTCTTCCCTCATCCTTGTCCCCCAATAACAGAAATGATGTTTCCTTTAGTGCTCCAATTCACGACCGCATGTCTACCAGGGCAAATATGCTCCGCGATTTTCCTTTGTTGTTCTCAGCGCCCCTGAGTGCCCACTCTATACGGTGGCAGTGTAAGTCAATGATGGCACAGAAAAAGCGCAATGCCAGACGTCGTTCTGGTTGAGTTGCCAATCTCGAACTACGCCAACCGTTATAGCTGGATAACCCGTGGTTGCCGCGGCCATATCGGGCCTGATTCAATCTGATTCCAACGGAGCTTTCTACCGCTCCAGTGGGCATCTAGCGCCCAGGAGCTGCGGGAATCGGCATTTAGCCAGCCCACGTTAACGTGCTAGACAGCCATCCGGCACGACAATCCAGAGCATCTAACGTCCAGACTAGGCCGGACCGCATATTGCGCGCAGCGAAACAAGATGCCAGAATCTGTCTCGCCTAGTGAACTGCGGGAAACAAGTCCGCACCTCACGGTGTCTAAGTACCTAAGGCCATACCGGTGGCGGGACCGAGTACTCGCCGACGGCGTAACACGTAACAGAGCAACACTCGATCAGCCCGCGGGTTCATTTTGGACTCGAAGTAGGGCTAGGAAAGGCCAGAGTGTCAGATTGGGCCAGTGCGCTTCCTTGGGGGCGCGACGAATCCGAACTCCTCACCGAGCTGCAAGCCGGTTCTGAAACTGCGTTCGACTGGCTCGTTACCCATTACCACGCCCCTGTCTACAATCTGATTCATGGCATGCTCGGAGATGCTTCCGATGCCGCGGACGGTACCCAGGAAGTTTTTCTGAAAGCGTTTCGCGGCATACGTGGTTTCCGCCACGGCAGTTCTCTGAAGACCTGGTTGTATCGTATCGCCATACGTGAAGCGCTAAACCATAAGCGCTGGTTTAAACGCCATCTTCAAAAAACCGTGTCCATCGATGCTGAACTGGAAGAAGGGCGCGAGCACATTGAAATCGAAGATCTTTGCGCGACGCCGTTCGAACAATTGGCCGCCCAGGAAATGCAAGTCGTCGTGCAACGTGCCTTGCTAAGCGTTCCTCACGTTTTTCGCGTCGCGGTTATATTGCGTGACCTCGAAGGTTTCAGTTACGAGGAAGTAGCTGAGATTTTAGATTGCAGCATCGGAACAGTGAAATCGCGTATTTTGCGGGGACGGCGCGCCCTCAAGGAAATTCTTCAGCCCCTCTTGTCGGACCAGGAATCCCACACGGCAATCCAGCATGGAACTCCACACTCTGCTCACTCCACTCCGGAAAAATCTTCCCGCCCCGTAAAACGGGTGCAGCGCTCTCCTTTTGAAGGCGCCTATGCAGCCGCATGGCCTGTCGCCCGTGTGGCTCCTGTCAACGATGTTTCTTTGGCCAACAACCTCGCAGGTGAGGTGTCCGATGAACTGTAATTCCGTGCGCACCAGGTTGGCCGGGTACCTTGACGACGGACTCACTGGATCAAATCGCATGCAGGAGCGTGTCAGCGTTCGTGAGCATCTGGAATTCTGCGCCGATTGCCGCGAGGACCTTCAGCGTTATCGCAAGTTGGGCGCGATGCTATCGACTGTCACCAAGTGCGCCCCTCCGCCCGACCTCTCCGTGCGTATTAAGGTAGCTGCCGCACAAGCTCAGGCTTCTCGAGGCTGGCGTGCCCGCGCTCGCCAAATCGGTAACCGCGCCGAAATTCTGCTCGATAATGTTTTTCGTCCGCTCACCTTGCCGGCCACTGGTGGATTCGTGTCTGCTATCCTGGTTTTCGTCCTGGTTTTTCAGATTTTGGCGCCGGGCATCACCGTGCGCGCTGTAGAAAACGATGTGCCCATTAACTTGATGCGCCCGGCTGAATTGGTTTCGCTCTCGGAATATCCGCCTTCCTGGGCACCCGAACATGATCTGGAGTTGGCCTTGCCGCACGGCCTATTGGTTGACGTTACTGTGGACGCGCAAGGTGGAATGACTGGCTACCAAATTTTGTCGGGGCCGCGCACCACGGATATGCGCCGCCAGCTCGACCAGTTGCTGATGTTCTCGCGCTTCAGCCCCATGCTTAGCTTTGGACGTCCGACAGCCGGCGGCCACGTGATTTTGAGCTTCAGCGCCGTGCACGTTCGCGGGTAAAGGCCACAATCGCCTTCGCACCTGTAAATACCCGTTAACGTAAGCAAATCGATAGATTTACCTTACCTGGCCCTCGCCCACTCTAGCACTGCTCCCCCGTTCAGCTTACGACTCGTTCGCACCTGACCCTCGCTCTTTCTCGGCCGGCATGCTCCCACAGGTTCAATGGATGAGGAGGCGCCCATGCCCCTCACTGTCCCGTTTTCTGCACCCGTGCCCACGCGCACAACTTTCCGCGTGGTGTTTCGAATCATCGCGCTGGCTCTGTTTGCGCTGCTCATTACTTCTTACTCGGTTTATGCGCAAGCCGAAGTATCTACCGCCGAACGCGCTCTCTTTGACGCTCTTAACCGCGAGCGTGCCGCCAAAGGCTTGCCCGCTCTGCACTGGGATGCCGCACTCGCAGCCGCCGCACGCGAACACGCTTCTCGCATGGCGCAGGGCAACGTTCTGTCACATCAACTCCCAGGTGAACCACAGGTTCAAGTCCGCGCCACTCAGGCTGGTGCGCGCTTTACCACCATCGCCGAGAATATTGCTGTCGCTCCGAACTCCGCAACCATTCATTCGGCCTGGATGCAGTCACCGCATCATCGCGAAAATATCCTTGATCCGGAACTCAACGGGGTTGGCATTGGCGTAGTGAAAGGCAGTGATGGACTGTTCGCCGTGCAGGATTTCTCTCAAACGGTGGCCAATTTAAATCTCAAACAACAGGAACAGCACGTCATCGCCAATCTGAATATCCACGGCATGTCGGCGACACGGGCCACCAACGACGCCCGCAAGACCTGCCAAATGGACCGCGGCTACGCGGGCACCCGTCCGCTATCTGTCACCCGTTTCGAAACCGCTGACTTGACCAGGTTGCCATTTGATTTGGAACAGAAACTTCGCTCCCGGCGTTATCACTCCGCTTCCGTAGGTGCTTGCGACGGCGGTAGCTCCGCCGGCTTCACGCACTTCAAGCTTGTCGTCGAGCTTTTCTAAATTAATGACTAGTCGTCAGGTCGAGAGACTTCAACGCCGCCAAGCAGTCTCCGTCCAGCGCGTGCGGCACATCTGCGGCCATGATCTTAAATACTTCCGCTTTCGATAAAGCGCCACGGTAAGGCCGCTTCGAAGATAGCGCATCGTAAACGTCTGCCACGGCAATCGCTCTGGCACCCGTTGAAATCTGTGCGGCGCGTAGATTGCGGAAATAACCTGAACCGTCTAACCGTTCGTGATGTGAGCTGGCCAGGAACGCCAAATCCTGGAAGCCTTGTATGCGCTCCAGTATCCGCTGCGTGTAATAAGGATGCAGCCGCACCGTTTCCCATTCGACGGCCGTTAATTTTCCTGCTTTGTCGAGAATGTTGTTGGGTATGCTCAGTTTTCCGATATCGTGCAGCAGAGCGGCGCGTCGCACCAGGGTTACCTGATCTTCGGGCAGCGCCAATCGTTGGCAAATCGCCACCGCAATGCTCGTTACTCCCCGTGAGTGCGAATGCGTGTATGGCGATTTGATGTCGATAATGTTTGCAAAGGCTTCGCAAACGTTATCGAGCTTGGCGTCATCGGCATAGAGCGAAACGCTGATCGGCTCCATGTCCATTACTGCTTCGCGCACGCGATCTTGTTCGATCAGCTTCCAGAGCTCGGTATCCTTTTCTAACTCGCCCGCGGCCCGCACCAATTCAGGGTCAAACCATGATCCACTTCTATCGCGAAGCACCTGGAAACCGTCTGAAACTCCATTTAAAGTGATGAATACCTCGAGCGTTTGACACAAATTCATGATCCGTGAGAAAAGTGGAATGTCCTGTGCCTCGCGCCCAGCGGGGAATCCTTTTCCATTCCAGTGTTCGTCAAGGCTGTAAATCGCTGTCGTGATGGATTCGGAGAATCCAATTTTCTTCACGATTTGCGCGCCTCGCTCGCAGCGTAGATTGATCAGTTCACTTGTTTGCGCGTCCCGGTTGGTAGCCACGCTGGCTATAGCGAACACGCGCTCCAGTCGCGACCGCCCGGGCATCACGTTGCGCAGTAAATATTCCAGGCCCTCGAAACTCACCTTGGTCCAGTCGGTCGCTTTGACCTCCTGCTTGGCTTTGCGTTCGTCTCCTCCCAGAATCTCGTACATGCGTGCCGCGTTGCTACTGCACCCTGCGTCCTTCAGCAACGTTGCATAATAAAGATCGGACTTTTGTTGCACAGAAAGGTTCAAGATGTCCGCAAGGCGCATGCTCAACAGGCAGCACTTGACTGCGTGGCCCATTGGCTGCCCTTCCGTCAAATCCAGTGCGTAGGAGAGCGCAGAGATCAAATCCGACATACGCAGTTGCGTCGCGGAAGATACTGGAGCGAGACTCTCGGTGATCAGCATATGCGGGAACTACCAGTATAGGGCGACCGATTGTAAAGAATTCCTCGCTTGACTCATCAAGGTGCGCTGAGAGGAAACATCTTCCGCGGACTTCTCATCAGTAGCCATGCAACAAATTGTTGTTTTTCGATGGCAGACAAAATACACTGGCGCCACGCCATGAGCCGCTATTATTGGTTTCGATTTAATAAGCCACCCAACTAGGCGAGGGGCGTTTTCTCTAGCAAGCACTCAAAAAGAGATTTGGCCCACTCGCAAGAGTGGGTTTTTTATTGTACGCCGCGCATGTTCGGCAGCTTGCGGGTGAAAGTCCCGTCCCAACCTGATGGAGGTGAAGGGTAGCGAAGCGCAAGGGCGTCACCGCGAGGTGGGGTCTGAAGGAAGCGTGGAGC
>JAUTXJ010000063.1 GCA_030838075.1 Acidobacteriaceae bacterium | reverse complement strand
GCAATTCTCTTCGGCGGAGGATCCTGTGACCTGGACGCAAGTCTATGACCCTTTCGGTCATTGGTGGTTATCCACTCTTGTAGCCGCCATACCAATTCTCCTATTGCTGACGCTTTTGGCAGGGTTCAAGGTGCGTGCTCACCTGTGCGCGGTTGCTGGGGCGGCGGCCGCGGTTATCATTGCCATCGTAGCGTTCGGCATGCCCCCGCGATTGGCGGTGATCAGCTTTCTGTATGGGGCTGCGTTCGGATTTCTGAAAATAGTATGGATCGTGATTGCCGCGGTGTTCCTTTATGACATTTCTGTCGATACCGGCCAATTCGAAATAATGAAGCAATCCATCGCGGCGATTACGCCTGACCGGCGGTTGCAAGTGCTGCTGGTAGCGTTCGCTTTCGGCGCATTTTTGGAAGGAGCAGCCGGCTTCGGGGCGCCGGTGGCAATCGCGGGTGCATTTATGATCGGGTTGGGATTCAGGCCGTTTCAGGCGGCGGTTTTGAATCTTATAGCGAATACTGCGCCAGTTGCCTGGGGAGCGATCGGAACTCCGGTGCATGTACTGGCGGCAGTGACGGCGCTGCCGGAGTCGGACTTGAGCGCTATGGTTGGACGAATTCTGCCGTGGACGGCGGTGATTGTGCCGTTCTGGTTGGTTCGCACTTTTGTGAGCTGGTCGGAGACGTTCGAAGTATTTCCGGCGATTTTGGTGGTGGGGATTTCCTTCGCGGGGGTGCAATATTTCTGGTCGAATCACGTGGACAGCAATCTTGTAGATATCGCCGCGGGCATCGCATCCATCGTGGCGACACTTTTATTTCTGCGGGTGTGGCAACCGAAACGCATCTGGCGTTTTGAAGATGAGCGCGGAGAAGACGCCGCGAAGGTGAAACGCGGAGAGGTTGCGGTGGTGCACACACCTGGGCAACTTGCAAAAGCGTGGATGCCATTTGCGCTGCTATCTCTATTTGTTTTGCTTTGGGGATTACCGACGATCAAGACAGCCATGGGCAAGTACACGACTCCGGCGTTTAAAACGGGCGGATGGGCGGTGCCCTATTTGCATCAGGCAGTGTTCAGGGCGCAACCGGTGGTGATGAAACCCGCGCCGGAAAACGCCAAGTTCGATCTTAACTGGCTGACCGCGACCGGGACGGGATGTTTCTTAGCTGCGATTATTGCTGGGCTTTTACTCGGATTGAAACCCGGGAGAATATTGAAGATTTTTGGTGGCACGGTGTATCGGTTGCGATTCGCGATTATTGCCATGGCATGCATGCTGGGCCTGGGATATGTGACGCGGTACTCGGGGATGGATGCGGTATTGGGGCTGGCGTTTACGCGGACGGGCTGGTTCTTTCCATTTTTCGGGGCGTATATCGGGTGGCTGGGAGTGGCGCTGACCGGAAGCGATACGTCGTCGAACGCGTTGTTTGGCGGGCTACAGCGTATTACGGCGCAGCAATTGAATCTGAGTCCCATCTTAATGTGCGCCACGAACAGCGCTGGCGGCGTGATGGGCAAAATGATCGATGCGCAGTCGATCTGCATCGCTACTGCGGCAACCAATCAGGTGGGCAACGAAGGCTCAATTTTCCGGTTTGTGTTTTGGCATTCGGTGGCGCTGGCGGCGATTATTGGCGTGATCGTGATGCTGTACGCTTATGTTTTCCCGCAATTTATACCGCACGGGTTGAACTTCGTGCACTGAAGTTCGTGCAGTGAAGGATGAACGACGAAATTAATTTGCCACCCAATCTTTGGGTATGCGAACGTAGGAAGAATCGAGGGCGGCTACGCTCGGGCAGCCCAACAATACCAATGTGCGTTTGACGTCTTCGCGCAGAATTTCGATAGCCCGAGTTACTCCTGCTTCACCAGCGGCAGCTAATCCGTAGGCGTAGGCACGTCCACACAGCACGGCGCGGGCGCCCAGGCATAACGCTTTCACGATGTCGGTGCCGCGTCGCACGCCTCCGTCCATTAACACTTCTATTCGGCCGTTGACTGCGGCGACCACTTCAGGCAATGCGCGAAGGGACGCGGAAACACAATCAAGCTGGCGGCCGCCGTGATTCGAAACGACGATGGCTGCAGCCCCTTCATCGACGGCTTTGTGGCCGTCATCCCCGGTGAGCACACCCTTGACGACGATGGAACCGTTCCAGTGTTGTCTGATCCAGGTTAGATCCTTCCACGTCACTGTCGAAGCGGCCAACGCGCGGCCAATATCGGTCAGAGGCATGGGGCCCTTTCCGGGTAGAACCACATTGTGGAGAGGGGGAACGCCACCATCCTTTAAGAAAGAAAGTAGCCATCCAGGATGCGTTAAGAATTGTTCTGCGTAAGGAATTTTTTGGAAGAGGCCCGGGTTCAACAATTCAACCATGCCATTGCGGGGATCGCGCTCGCGAATTCCGCTGACAGGCGTGTCGATGGTGATGACCAGAGCGGCAAAGCCGGCGCGCCGCGCACGATCGATGGAGGCTTCCGCCGCGGCGCGTCCGCCCATCAGGTAAAGCTGGTAAAAGACTGGCCCGGTAGAGCCGGCTTTCACATCTTCGAGTTTGTGTCCTGAAATGGTAGACAGAATATAGCCGGTGCCAGCCTTCCCTGCCGCGCGGGCGGCGGCGACTTCTCCACCGGGATGCATCAGCCGGCTATAACCGACGGGAGCGAGCATTGCTGGAAGTGAAAGCTCATTGCCAAGTACGGTCGCACGCAAGTCGCAATTCCCAAAGGCTACGGCGTGGCGGGGACGGAATGTTACATCATCAAAAACGCGGCAATTTTCTCGTAGGGTTACTTCGCCTTCCGCGCCGCCATCCAGGTAATCGAAAACAACTCGGGGGAGCCGCCGCTTTGCTACGCGCCTCAAATCATGGATATTGACGACATGCGGCGAGTTCACTGAATACATTCTGTACCTGCTCCGAAAAGGAAATATTGAGCTTAATTAAGCCACAATTTCACAGCTTTAGCATCCTGGCGCATTTGAAGTATCTGGAGTATGGACACACGTACGATATGGAAATGAGGTTTATTCATTTCCCGATGTGCGCTGCATTTTGGGGAACGACTCGAAAGATGAAAGAGCTTGTAGGGCGAGTTCCGCAAAATCGATCGAACAACGTAAATCGTGCGGGCGCGAGGGAATGATGTATCGCTTCTCAATCAGCTTGTTTTAGCTTTTCCAAGTACGCGTTAAAAGCGGCTTTCACAGTGACGGGATCAGGGGCGGAGGCAATATGCGCCGTCAACGGAGCTATAAAGTGATCCATGGCTTTATCGATCTCGTCAAACAATGCATGGTTGGTCTTGGAGAGTGCGGACTCTCCTCCATAATCTTCGGCCTTGTCCCAATCGCGCTCCAGGATACGCGCAAGCTTTGCCGCCAAAACATTGTCGCCTTTTTGCGATGCCGCGAATGCAAGCTGCGCCAGGGCGCGGTAGGTTCCCATCTTGCTATCGTCCACACCGGCGGTCTGCGGAAATTTTCTTTCCTGAGCCACGGATGTGAGACCGATAAAAATGCTCAGCGATATGAATATTACGCCCAGCGTGACCCATTGACGGACCTTGCCCAAGTGAAATTTCACTCTGCGATCCTCCTTCGCTCTGCGAGGGTAGTTCCGTTGCAGGAGATAGTACATTTCATAGGATTCGGCCTGGAAATTATTTGCCCAGATAAACATAAACAGTAACTATCGCCTTAAGGGTTGTCGGGTTCCGCCAGAAACCTACGGTTTCCGATTTCTGATACGTGTGCAATTGTGGATGTTTTCAGATTCGCGACCGGTGTATACCAAATACTTAAAGAAAAGACTTGAATAGCAGTTAGACTAAATTAAGGAACGGTTTGAAGGAAGCGTCGGCCTCCAGGCAGGTACACCCTAGATCGCGGAATGCTCCGGGACCGCGAGTAAAATTGGAGGCAGCGCTTGACGCCTGCGAAGATTTCGTGTGTTTGGAATCAGCCAGAAGTTGCCGCGAAATACCGCACAGCGGTTTCCCTCCACAGTCATACTAATTTCTCGAAAGAAAGCCTGCACTTCATTCCCGCCTTCGCAGATAAATGGCCGGTATTGCAGCGCGCTCTGGACAGACAATGCAAAAAGTCGTGCAGACCGGTGGATTTTTCCACGGCATACTGGCGGCCGCCGGTATCGGCCAAGTGCGCTTTCGACCTGGAGAGTAAACAGATTGAACACGTGCTCGATTTGATGAGCCTCGTATCGCTTACCGATCATGACAGTATGGGAGCGCCGGAGTCTTTGCGGCTACTGCCAGGCGAGATACAGATTCCGCTGGCGGTGGAGTGGAGCGTGCCATTTGAAGATGCCGTCTTTCACCTGGGCGTTCACAACCTGCCGCCGAACCTTGCGCCGACTTTCATGGAAGACTTTGCAGAATACACCCGCAGCCCTTGTACCTCCCGCTTAGTGGAAATAATGGCGGCCCTCCATGAAATACCCGATGTATTGATCGTCTTTAACCATCCACTGTGGGACCAGTTGGGTCCGGGACAGCTTCCTTTCCAGCTTGTTCTGGAACGATTCTTACAGCAGCACATTGAATTTCTTCACGCTTTCGAGCTCAACGCCATGCGCAACTGGAGCGAAAACAAGAGGGTCGTAGCGCTGGCTGAGTTCTGGCAGAAGCCGGTAATTTCAGGAGGCGACCGGCATGGCTGCGAGCCAAGCGGAGCGCTGAACCTGACACGCGCCACAAATTTTTCTCAGTTCGTGCAGGAAATCAGGGAAGAGCAACTGAGTCACGTTCTGTTTATGTCGCAATATGCGGAACCGCGCAGTCTGCGGTTTTGGCAAACGGTAATTGATGTTTTGCGTGACTATCCGGAATATCCGCTCGGTTCTCAACGCTGGGATGAGCGAGTATTTCACATTGATTGTTATACGGGTTGCGACAGTCCGTTGTCGGCATTGTGGAAAGCACCGCCGCCATTTTTGGGGCGGATTTTTTCTGTTATCCGCATGGCCGAAAAGAAGTCAGTACGTCACGCGCTAAGTTACACCTTTGGTGGGAAGACGGACTTAACTCTGACCTCGGAGATTGCCTGTGATGCAAATGCATAATTCTCACTGTGCACGGCCGGAGCTAAAAGACGCAGCCTCCTCACCGGGCAGAAGGCGCTGGTTCGGGAGTTCGACTGGATTTCGTACTGTAACTTACCTTTCACGATTACTGATTACTTCATTTTTGCTGATGTCGGCGGCCGGTGGCCAGACACAAATCCCCATTGCAAAAGGCGGTGTAGCGGCGCGGCCGGCGCTCGAGCAGGTGGTGGACACTCTCATTGCGAAGAACGCGGAACGCACAGCGGCGTTGCAGCGTTATCAAAGCAGGCGTTTTTATCGCATGAACTACACCGGTTTTCCCACTTCGCTCAAGGGTGAGATGGTTGTCGATATGTTGTATGAGGCACCAGCCACGAAACAATTTACGATCGTTTCGCAAAGCGGCCCCAAATGGATGGTTGAGCGTGTCTTTAAAGGATTGCTGCAGGCCGAACAGGAAGCGTTAAATAGTCAGAATCGCGAACGCGTGGCCTTGAATCGGCACAATTACGAATTTACCGCGATGGAGTTTCAAGAGGCCAGCGATGGCTGTTCTTACGTGATCAGCGTTAAACCGAAATCACCCAACAAGCTGCTGTATCGGGGACGGATCTGGGTGAACAGCAGTGATTTCGCGGTCTGCCGGATCGAGGCAGAGCCGGCGAAGAACCCGTCGTTCTGGATTAAAAATACCGCGGTCCATCATATTTATCAGAAGCTCGGCGATTTCTGGTTTCCTTTGGAGAATGAATCCACGTCCACCATGCGGGTTGGGGGACGCGCAGTTTTGTCCATAAAATACAGCAACTACGAAATTCTGGCGGCCCGTCCGCTTCAGCGAACAGATACGCAACGAACGGACGGCGGCGCCCCAGCGCCCATCGCTTCGGCGTCATCCAGCCGATTAGATTGAGAAATCGCGAGAAACTATTGCCGCGGTACTTCCCGGCTTCCCGCCAGATTGACAAGCCTAAAGGCATTTAATAGTCTCAAACCGGTTAGAATTCAAGATACAAAGGCAAATCTTCAATCAAGTTCGCTGCCGGAGGCGAAGTGAGTGAACCTATTTTCCTGGTCAATTCCCAGAAATTGGCCGCGGAGCAATCGGGTGAACTTCTGCACCTAGACCGCGTACAGGCGGGATGGAAGTGGATGAGTATGACGGTGCAGCGGTTGCAGTCGGGCGAAACTGTTCGAGAGTCCACGCGAAACGAGGAATGCGCATTTGTTCTGCTCGGCGGGAAATGCATAGTGGATTGGGGTGAAGGCCCGAAGCGCATCGGGAAGCGTGCGAATGTTTTTGATGGGTTTCCTTACGCAATTTATCTTCCTACCGGTCACCACATTACGTTCACAGCCGAAACAGTGTGCGAGATTGCGGAATGCCGAGTCCCTTCGGAGGCAAAACTCGAGCCGCGATTGATCACTCCGGATAACGTGGCTACCAGTTTGCGCGGAGGGGGCAATGCTTCACGCCAGATTGTAGACATTATCAGGCCCGATTTTCCTGCCGATAAGTTGGTGGTCATCGAAGTGTATACACCGGGAGGAAACTGGTCGAGCTATCCGCCGCACAAACATGACGTGCATAATCCACCGACGGAGGTTGATCTCGACGAAATTTACTACTACCGGATCGAACATCCCAAAGAAGGATTCGCGCTGCAAAGACTGTACTCCCCAGATAAGTCGCGGGACTTCACGGTGCGAGCGCAAGACGGCGATGCCGTCCTGGTTCACTCAGGTTTTCATCCGGTGGTGGCGGGGCCTGGGTATAACGTGTATTACTTGAATTTTCTTG
>JAUTXJ010000033.1 GCA_030838075.1 Acidobacteriaceae bacterium | reverse complement strand
ACATACCGTTTCCAGGAACCAACGGTCTTGATGTGAAAGTCGGGAAATACCAGGATCCAATGACAGCTGAGACGCTTTATCCGCGCAGTAATGTCTTCTACACCCACAGTTACATCGCCAACTTTGGCGTCCGGGAAGCGAAACGGGTGGCTTGGCGGCATTGCACCTAAGCAAGTACCTCGACGTATACGCAGGGATCAACCGCGGCTTGAACACAACCTTGGCCGACAATAACGCTTCCATCGCTTTTGAAGGCGGAATCGGCCTGAATTTGCTTGATGGTAATCTCACGACGCTGGCGCTCACCCACGTCGGGCCGGAGGATCCGGGTGACAACCATGATTATCGTTATCTAAATGACATCACAACAACCTGGAAGGTCACCAAGGACTTCACTTCCATTACAGATTTGAACCTCGTCGGCGATTGCATAGCTGGCGGAAAATGGGGCGGAGGCGTCGCGCAGTACTTCACCTATTCCATCAACGATTGGCTGCAACTACGAATTCGCGGCGAGATATTTCGTGATTCCGGCGGGTTCTATGTCGCACAGTTTCGACCTAATAACGACCTTCTCCACATTGGTTTACAGGGCAGAGCTGTTCCTTTCAATCCCAGCAACCTGGGCGGCGGGAATACAACCTATCTCGAAGTTACTGGAGGTGTGACGATCAAGCCGCCTGTGCCGAAACCGTTGGCCGGCTTACTGATTCGGCCGGAAGTCCGCTTTGACGAAGCTCTGACTAGCCAATTCAAGCCATTCGATGAGAACACCAGCCGCAATCAATGGACGATCGGTTTAGATGCGCTGCTTGAGTTTTAATTAAGATTAGCGATCAGATCGCAAAGCGTGTTCGGGCACTTGTCGCGGCCAAGGACGGCGGCACCCCGGAGTACTCTTCGAAACGGGTCAACCGGCGGACGCCGGAGCAGTCGGAAAAATTTGGCAAGAGGAACGAGCGATTTGTTATTTCTCACGAATAAAGGGCCGGCGCTTTTCAGTTGTCGCATTGAACGGGAAAATTCCGTCAACGGCCGGGCGGGGCATCCAAAACATCGCGTTGATGCAACAACGCAAAATAATTTCCAAAGTCACACCCGAGTTGTGAATTTGGCAATTATCTTGCGTGGTTTCTTGGTCGATATTTTGCGTGGTCATGCCAAGAGTTCGGAATGCCCTGAGTGATGGAAAAGGAAGGATCGTTACAAGGCGAAAAACTTCATCGACACCGTGGTCTATCGCGGCGGCGATCAGGTGGGAAGCTGGGCCTATGTCGGGCTGATCGCGCTTGGATTAAGTATGACCGGCATCGCCATGGTTGCGGTGCCACTCTCTGTCATCTGGCTGGTGCTGAGCATCTGGCTCGCGCGGCGTCAGGAACGCGCTGAGCACGAGAGCGACATTGAGTATTAGCGCCAACTACGGCCCTCCCGCGCCCAGGGAGCAAGGCATCAACGTCATTCGTGCAGCCTATGAAAAGGGTGCAATGCCTTTCAATTGTGCGAAGAGCCGCTTTGACCAGGCTGCGCCGTCCGCCACGAATGGCGCGTTTTGCAAGTTAATTGGCGCAGTATGCCAGTTACAGGAGTAATCTTTGCGGTATGGTGTTCTCACGGTGGCTCGGTCAACGAACAACATCATGTACACTCAAACAGATCATTTCCGCGTCAGCGGCAACTCGCAGGATCGCATCAAGCTGCCGCACGTTTTTTGGGCGGGGCTGAAGGTAATTGGCCTCAGTCCCGGCGCCATCCTTCGCCGAAGCAATCTGCCGCCCACGGTTTACAGCGGAGAGAGCCTCGTCACCACGGTGCAAATGTTCTCGATCTGGCGGGCCATTCGCGAACTGTGCAAGGACCCCACGGTGGGCTGGAAATTCATGAAGCTTGTCGAGACCGACCAGTATCACCCGACGCTCCTCGCCGCCCTGCACGCCCGAACCTATCGGGAATCCCTCGAGCGACTGGCCCGCTACAAAAAGCTTTGCAGCGCCGAGGAGTTTCGCTTCACCAACAAGGGCGATGAGGTTTTGGTCGAGGTCTCCTGGCCTTTCGCCGGGGAGGAGCGGCCGCCAGAGTTAGTGATCGATGCGGTGTTTGCGCTCGTGTTGGAACTCGGTCGACGAGGGACGAAGATTAAGTTGAATCCCAAGCGCGCCGAACTCGCACGGCCGGCTGAGCGCGAGGATGGCTTGGAAGGCTACTTCGGCTGCCCGGTGAAATATCGCGCCGCTCGTAATGCGCTGGTTCTGCGTGCGGCGGACGTGGAGCTACCCTTCGCCACGCACAACGATGAACTCCTGGAGATGCTCGCGCCTCAGTTCGAAAATCAACTGAAGGAGGGGCAAACAAAACGGAGCATTCTTGAGCAGGTGAAGTGGGTCCTGAAACGCCTGCTGTCCGGCAGTCGACCCGACCTCGTCATGGTCGCCAAAGAACTCGGCATGAGCGACCGCACTCTACAGCGCCGCATTACCGACGAAGGAAGCACCTTCCGGCAATTACTCAACGAAACCCGCCATGAATTGGTGCGGCAATACCTGGTCAATCCGGCGGTCGAAATTACCGAGGCGGCCTTTCTCGTCGGTTACGAAGATCCAAATTCGTTCTACCGCGCATTTCGTTCCTGGGAAGGCACTACGCCCGCCGAATGGCGTGCCGCGCACCAAGCCCACTAGTCCTAACGGGCCAACGTTTCGGAACATTCGCCGCCCCTGGCGCGGGCCTTCCCCGCATTGATCGATCGAACCAATGGAAACACTCATCATCAACGCCCACCTCACCTATCCCGGATGGTCTGAGGGCAAGCTGAACCTCACCTTCATGAACCTGGCAAAAGCGTTTTTCTTGAAACGCGGAAATCAGGTCGTCGAAACATTTATCGAGCGCGGCTATGACCCGGAGGAAGAAGTAAAAAAACACGCGGCTGCCGATCTGGTCATTCTGCAGACGCCGGTGAATTGGTTCTCCGCGCCGTGGATTTACAAGAAATACGTAGATGAGGTCTTCAATGTCGGGCTGACGCAGAAGGTCTTACTCGAAGGCGATGGCCGCACGCGGAAAGACCCCGGCCGGCAGTATGGCATGGGTGGGAAAATGCACGGGAAGAAGTTCATGATCTCTGCCACCTGGAACGCTCCGCGAGAAGCCTTCGATAATCCTAACGGCGTACTATACGGCGGCAAGGGCACCGCCGACCTGTTCCTGCACATCACGTCCAACTACAAGTTCACGGGTTACGACATTCTCCCGGATTATGGGGTGTTCGATATCTTTAAGAGCCCCGACATCCCGCGCGCGCTTGAAGACTACAAGCGGCATTTGGAGAAACACTGCCTGTGATCTTGTTTCACGGCGAACATCGCCTGACTCAATTCAA
>JAUTXJ010000011.1 GCA_030838075.1 Acidobacteriaceae bacterium | reverse complement strand
GCTCCTAAGTTCGTCTCCACGTTACGACGTTTGCGCATACCCGGAATAATCGTGCTGACGTCCGGATTGTTCAAAATAAAGCGCAGCGCCATTTCCGGCATGGTCATACCTTCACGCAGCAAAGGTTTCAGCGCATCGGCGTGCTCCACACTGCTCTTAAGATTTTCCGCCACGAAATAAGTGTTACGCCAATCGCCCTGGGGCCACTTGCTTTCCCGGGTAAGTGTTCCCGTGAGCGTGCCTTCGTCGAACGGCACGCGCGCGATCACCGCCACATTTTTCTCGCGGCACACGGGAAATAATTCGTCCTCTGGGTTCTGATCGAAAATATTGTAGATAACCTGCACCGCATCGATCAGCCCGGATTTTACGGCGCGAATACCATTCCAAGGCTCCCAACGATTGATGCTGATTCCTACCGCGCGCACGTCGTTGCCGGTGCGCAGCTTTTCAATCTCTTTTAATAAGCGATCGTCGTCCAGCCAGTGATCTTCCCAGGTGTGAAATTGGATGAGGTCGAGCTTGCTGACGCCAATATTTGTGAGGCTCTTGTGCACATACTCTTCGATGTATTCCGGCGGATACGACTCGTCCAATGAAAATCCCCGCTGGCTGGGCCATCGGCGATTCTTAGGCGGGATCTTTGTTGCGGCGTAAAATGTCTTCATCGGATTGGCGCGGATAATTTTCCCCAGCAAGGTTTCGCTGTGTCCGTCACCATAGGCCCATGCGGTATCAAAAAAATTGCATCCCAGATCCACCGCGTGTCGCAATGACTCCAGCGACTCCTGATCTTCCGATCCGGTCCATCCAGCCATGCCCCACATTCCGTAGCCAATCTCGCTGACGTTCCAACCTGTGCGTCCAAATCGCCGGTAGTTCATTAAAATCCTTTCCAACCGAGGCCGGTTCCATTATAGCTATCAAGCCTTCCGCACCGGAGCCGTTGCGTATAGCTCTGGGGCAGGTCACGTGTACAGAGTCTGTAGAAATAAAACGGGAGTATTCATGAGCAAAATAAATCTCCGGGTGGCCGTAATTTGCTTCGCAGTGCTCGCCGCCATCGTTGGCGTTTGTGCGCGAATTGAGGGACCTGACGGAAGCGCGGCCGCTGCGTCCCAAGACCGAGCATCCGGTTACGACATCGTCATCGCTAACGGCCGTATTATGGATCCCGAGTCCGGTTTGGACGCGGTGCGCAATGTGGGGATCAGCGGAGGAAAAATTCGAGCAATCTCCGTCGAACCGCTAAAAGGAACAACTGTTCTTGATGCAAAAGGTTTGGTCGTTGCGCCAGGCTTTATCGATCTCCACGAGCATGCCCAGGAACCGCGCAACTACCAGTTTCAGGCTCACGACGGCGTGACCACTTCTCTCGAACTCGAAGTCGGCACCGACGACGTAGACGCGTGGTATGCCCAGCGCGAAGGGAAAGCGCTCATCAACTATGGCGTAAGCACGGGCCACATTCCGGTACGCATGAAAGTAATGCATGACCCGGGAAACTTTCTGCCCACCGGCGACGCCGCCCATCGGGAAGCAACTCCACACGAGCTGGAAGAAATAAAAAATCAAATTCGCCACGGTTTGCAAAGCGGCGCACTGGCCGTTGGCATGGGGATAAATTACACCGCTGCGGCGTCGCACGATGAAATCGTGGACGTCTTCCGGATAGCAGCGGCGGAAAACGCCAGCGTGCATGTGCATCTGCGTCACGCAGGGTTGAAAGAGCCGACCACAGGATTAGTCGGCATTGAGGAAGTGATCGCCGCCGCCGCGGCAACTGGCGCTCCTCTGCACGTGGTGCACATCACCAGCATGGGCTTAAAAAATACGCCGCAACTGATCGCTATGGTAAAGGGTGCGCAAAACCGCGGACTGGACGTAACCACCGAGTGCTATCCCTACACCGCTGGCAGCACAAATCTGGACTCGGCGATTTTCGATCCTGGCTGGCAGGAACGCCAGGGCATTACTTATAAAGATGTGCAGTGGAGTAAAACGGGCGAGCGCCTTACCGCTGAAACTTTTGAGAAATATCGCAAGGAAGGCGGGTTGGTGGTTATCTTTTCTATTCCCGAAGGAGCTGTTCGCACCGCGATCGCCGATCCCATGGTGATGATCGCCAGTGATGGTGTGCAGACAACCGGCCCAAAGGTTCATCCTCGGGGCCAAGGCACGTTTTCTCGCGTGTTGGGACATTACGTGCGCGAAGAAAAGACTCTCGACCTAATGACCGCACTGCGGAAGATGACACTCATGCCGGCGCAACGCCTAGAAAAACGCGCGCCCATGTTCAAAGATAAAGGTCGCATCCGCGAAGGCGCTGACGCGGATATCACCGTTTTCGATCCACAACGCATCATCGATAAAGCCACTTTCGATGATCCGCTCCAATACTCGGCCGGAATTCAGTTCGTCCTGGTGAATGGCATTCCCGTCCTCTCAAACGGCGAACTAGTGGAAGGTGTCTTTCCCGGGCGCCCCGCACGCGCACCAAATTCTAAGTAACAGAACGCCAGCGTTCTCGTCATGTACTTGTCGGTCACAATCGCATGGGAGTATGCTTCCTGCGCTCCAGTAACGTGAAAAGGGGGAACGATGAACTGCTCACGATTCGTTCTACTGCTGTGTGTTGTTTTATCTACAGGGATTGCTGCGAAGGCTCAAAAGGATGAAACCAAGCCGTTAGCCACCACTAACGCGCCCCAGGCCAGCACCACGCCAGTGGCCAATCCCGTCAGTACGTTCGTCAAGCAGCAACTGGCGCGCTACAACAAAAATATGGTCGCCGCCGCGGAGGCCATGCCAGCGGAAAAATATAACTTCAAACCTACGCCCGAGATGAACACCTTTGGCCATCTCACGATTCACATCGCGGAAGGCAACAACGCGCTGTGTTCTCAAATTTCCGGTGTTCCGGCACCCACGGCAGAAAAACTTGCTGAGAACGATCCCAAAGACAAGCTGGTAGCGGGACTTAAAGCTTCTTTTGATTTCTGCGCCACGGCGCTCGCCAACGTAGACGATTCCAAACTCAGCGAGCCGATGCTCCTCTTCGCCAGAGTCCCTTCTTCACGCGCAGGCGCACTCATCGCCTTGGGCATGGGCTTCGCTGATCACTACGGCCAAGAGGCCATTTACCTGCGTTTAAGCGGAATCCTTCCGCCCACCGCGCAACCGAAGAAGTAAACGTCCAGGATTAAAAAAAGGGCCCGACGCGCCGCTGTGGCGTGCCGGGCCCTTCTTTTAGATCAGGCGGGCACTTAAAAGTGAAAGCCGAGCTCTGCGGTTTCGGCGCGCGGCGTCACAAAGTGTGTGCCCGTGAAGCTGGAAAGGAAGTTATACAGTGCCACTTTGTTCGTCACGTTGACCACCGTGAAGCGCAAGCTCCACCGGTATCGGTCACCCCGGAACAGGTTTTCGTCCCCGACCGCGATATCGAATAGATTACGCGGCTTGACTCTGTCGGGATTGTGGTCGTCGTTCTCCTGGCTCGGAATTCCATTGAAACCACCCTGCGGCAGCGTGATCAGCGTCGATGTAACAGGGCCGGCGGCGCAGTTTGCAGGGGTCAGGGGGTTAGTTGGCGTTGCCAAGACCCCGTTGCAAGCCAATCCGATGGTCACCTGCTGATTCGCCGTGAGGGCCAAGGCCGCGCCAGCATCGGGAACTCCGCTGACTACCAAACCGCTGTCATAGCGCCAGTTGAATCCCACCCAAGGCCCCAGCTTCCGGAACTGATATTGTAAATGCGTTGTCTGGTTGAATTTCTCGTCATGATCGATACGGAAGACGCCAGAGCCGCCCTGTCCCCCGGGTGTAACACCAAGCCCCGATATCTGAGGCTGGAAGAAACGGGCTGCTACGCTGGACATAACCACAAAAGCGCTGAATCCATGATAGTTCGGGACGCTGGCGCGAAGAGCAAAGCCCGGGATCTTGGAGTTGTGCCACTCCACTGGAAAAGTAACCGGGGTATTGCCCAGAATGCTGAAGTCGAAGCCATAATGCGTGTACTTCCAAATGTAGTCTGCGTCCACGACGAGGTATTTACCGAACGCCTGCTGAAATCCCGCGTGAAACTCATTGCGCCAGCCGGGATGCAACGGCACGTTCAAGCACGGCGAACCTCCTGAGGAAGCGGTGAAAATTCCATTTACAACGGGGTCGTTACAACCGCTGCTGGCAAGGACGAGATTTTCATTGAACGGCGTTTCCATGACTCGCGCATAGGAGACGCGCAGCACAGTGTTGGTGGGCTTTATGTTGTACGCGACGCCCACCCTTGGCTCAGGCTGAGCGTAGCTGGTTATGCCGTTGTATACATCACCTCTGATACCTAAATTGAACGACCAATTGTTCTTCGTAACGGTGTCCTGGGCGTACAAGGCCAATTCCTTGACGTCGGTATGACCATGGAACAAATGGAAGGTGCTCGCGGAAGTTGCGCAGCCGTCTCCGGGGGCCGAAGTTGGCCTGGTCAAGTCAAAGCAGCCGAGAAGAGGATTAAATGACGCAACAGCAGCGCTCGGGTTTGAACCATCATTTGGAGTAAGCCCAGCGGCTCCACATTGCGTAGGATTTGTGAAACCCGGTTGCGGGCTTCCGCTCGCATCGAGGCAGGGCGAGTTTAGGGTTGGGTTTACAATGGCGAGATTATCGTTCTCGGTCAAAAATGTTTGTTCATAAGTGATACCAACTTTTATGTTATGGATTCCCTTCACGTAAGAAACGTCAGAGCGTACGCCAGCGTTCGTTAGAGTGCGGTTTTGCGCGATGCTCTCCGATTGGATCGGACTGAAGTCCGCCAGGGGATTCTGGCTTGGATAGTAATCGAATTCGTCATGTCGCACGAACGCGCCAACCGTAAGCACGGCTGTGGGGCTGATCAACCGAGTCCAAACCGGCGCAATGTTGTAAGTCCCAATCTTCGACCGCTGATCGGCGTTGCCCACAACATTCCCGTTGACGTCTGTGACATTGAGATTATCAAACGCGTTGGGAGTCTGAAACCACGAGCGCGTATAGTTCAGGTTCAGGTGGAGAGTATCTTTCTGCGAGAACTGATAATCGAATCTGTCAAAGATGTTCTCTTCATTGCCCTTTGCGTGAATCACTTGAAACTCAGGCGGATCCAGGAATCTCCCCGAGTTGAGCCCGTTCGCCGCGATGAAGTTGCCCCACTTCTGCGTTCCATAGGCCAAGTTAAAGCCGATGTTCGCCGTGCCGAAACTTCCATACGAAGCGTAGACGGTCCCCGTAGGCGTGGTTACGCCGAGCCCAGATTTCGTGGTTGCTTTTATCACTAGGCTGGTCTTATCGCCAAATTCCGCCGGTGGGGCGCCTGAGATAATTTCCATCGATTGAATCGCATCGGAAGGAAGCTGGTTAGAAAATACTTTGCTGAATTGGTCAGTGATCGGCTGCCCATCAAGCGAGATGGAGTTCTCTGCGTGATCCCCAAGTCCGTGCATAAGGCCATTGGAATCCGCGGCAACGCCTGGCGAAACCAGTGTCGCTATCGAAGTAAAGGACGATGACTGGCTCTCCAGCGGAAGCTTGTCGATAATTCCCTGATCCACGTCCGTATGAAAGGTAGACTCAGTTTCGATCAGATCCCCGCCGTTAGCCTCGACCGTAACCGTAGTCGCCGCTGAGCCTACCTTCAATGCCAACTGCACGTTTACCGGAACCGCCGAACGCACGTCTATATCTTGCGTGTACGGTGCAAAACCTGTCGCGGTCACAACCGTGTGATAGGTGTTAAATGGCACGTTCGTGAAGCGAAAAGTCCCATCACTTTGGGTGGCGGTGGACCGTTGAAAGCCACTCACGCCATAAGTAATTTCCACCTTTGCACCGGCTACAGCCGCCCCCGATGGATCTTTTACAACTCCTTCAATAGAGCCTGCATTACCCAACTGGGCATAACTGGGAATCGCACCAAATAAAAAACCAAAACTCAAAACGAACAATGCAAACTTTCTAGCCGTCATTTCGATTTCTCCTCTGCCCTCCGAGTTCGGGCGATGTGCTTTGTAGGTTGGCCGACTGGAAATATAGCGGTGCGCCACTGCCTTAGCGGCAGAGCATCGGGACGGGAGACTTCGACTTAAGTGGGAAGCGATTTACGCAGCAGGTGGTGCGCGGGAAGGAGAATCGTGACTGAAGAGATCTTTATGAAACTGTACGGCAATTTCATCGACGCAGCCACTTGGAAAAAGGGGCGCAGCTAATAGCAGCGCATTGACGCTCGGCGCCGCACCCATGTGCGCGGCGTGGCAAACCCTGCAAGCCGCCTCGTTTTGCCCGCTTTCGTGGTCGTGAATCACGACCTGAATTAAGAACACTACGATGCAGCAGGCAATCGCCAGCGCCAAAGTTCTGGCAAAGTAATTTCCGAATTTTGAGGTCTGCCACATGCTTTTAAACTTCGATGCTCATTGTGGTCGCTGGTTGCAATAAACCGCAGCTAAACTTCATGACGCGACGAGGTTGCTCCCTCAAGGACCCGTGCGTGGCGTCCATGATGCAGAATCAGGTGCAAGAAAAACATCAGTGTCAAAACTCCGCCAAAGGTGACCACAATCGTCGCGCCCGTTGGGGTATCAATCTTAACACTCAAGATGACGCCTAACGCCGATACCAGCGTGCCCATCGTCCACCCGATCGCCAGGCGAGGTCCGATGCGGTCGGCAAAAAGCATGGCTCCCACGCTGGGAACGATCAGATAGCAGAACACCAGCAGGACGCCCGCAATGGCCACCGACGAAGTGACTACGAAGCCGAACGAAGCATAAAAAAGAAAGTCCCAGAACTTCACATTAAAGTTGAGTTTTTCGGAGTCATTATGATGCATGGAGATTTGTAAAAACTTCTTCCGGAAAATGTAATGAAATATTCCCACCGCTCCGTACAGGATCGCCGTCTTGCGAACCTCCGCCCAGGAAACCGCGAGAATGTTTCCCACCAGCATGTCTTTCAAATGTTCAGTTTCGCCGGTGGCTTTGCTCATCAGCAGGATGGCGGTAGCCGATGCCACTGCGTAGGCAATACCGATGAACGCTTCCTGGGGAATATGTCCGCGTCTGGTTCGTGCCAGTGCAAAGATGGCGGCGCCCAAAAACGTGAAGCCCAGGCTGATCCAATAGGAACCCCTTCCGTGCGGGTCCATTCCCACTACAATCGCCACCGTAGCGCCGAGTGCCGCGATTTGGGCCAGAGCCAGGTCCACGAAAATGACCCCCCTTTCCACCACGTGTACGCCGAGGTACGCATGGATGCCGGTCAGAATCAGGCTCGCCACGAACGGCGCGAGCAGAAACGGAAGAATCTCCATCGAATGGGCTCCTGGTCCTAGTGAGTTGCGTCGAAAGCTTGTTTTAATTTGGCGATATCGTAGTCAAACAGTTTGAAGTAGTCGGTAACTTCCTTTTCGCCGCCGACCGACGGCAGCAGCACTACGACTTGCCCGCCGGTTTCCCGGGCCACTGAATTTGGTGTCTTCAAATCGAAGTAGGGTTCCACTACGATCACTTTCACGTTGTCGCGCTTCATTTGGCCAATCAATTCCACGGTGTGTTGCGGGGTAGGGGGTATGCCAGGGCGCGGTTCCACGTAGCCGACCACGTTCAGTTGGAAATGCTCCGCAAAATTCGGCCACGAGCGGTGATAGGTGACAATCTTCCGTCCGGCGTATGGTTTCATCTCCGCTTTCCATTTCTCATCCGCCTGTTTCAACCGCTGTTCGAAATCGCTATAGCGTTGCGCAAAATAGGCCGCATCGTTTGGGCGCATTTCACTTAGCTTGTCCGCGATGCCCTTGGCGACGCGCAATCCGTTGTCGGGATCGAGCCAATAATGCGGGTTGCCTTGAGGGTGCACATCCCCCTCGGCTCGGGTTACTTGCCCGGTAGGAATTTCCAGAATTCTTGCGAACCGGGAAGCATCCAAATAACCGTTCGCTGATACTTGTATATTCGGATTGCTGGATTGCGTGATCAGTGGCGGCAACCATCCAATTTCCAGCTCAAGTCCCACCACGATCAGCAAATCGGCCTTACGCAGCTTCAGCAGGAAACTGGGCTTGGCCTCCACGAAATGCGGGTCCTGATATCCCTTGGCCACGGATTCGACGTCCACTTTGTCGCCGCCCACTTCCTGTGCCAAGGAGGCCAGGTCAGTGGTGGCCGTCATGACTTTAAGCTTGTTCTCCGCGTGACCTGCGGGACTTCCCGCCATTACGCATACCAGCGCAATGGCCATCGCGAGGGCGCTGCTCTTCGTGACGTAAAATCTCATTTTCCGGATTAGCCGTGCCTGTAGCATGCAGTCTCCTTCTTCACTATCAAAAGTTCATCCATCAAAATGGGTGAGCGCCATGCGCGCCCATCACGAATAAGAACTGAAACAATAACTCGTTGGCATTGTCGAAACTTGCGTTGGGAGCCGTCGCCAGGTGGCCGTACCTATATTGTCCCCGGATTTGGCTGAACTCGCTCGGCCAATAGGTAACAATGGCCGACAGCCCGGTATCTATCAGATTCGCGTTCCGCGCGTGCGCGCTGCGGTCAAAGCGGCCTCCGAGGGTCCATCGCCGGTTTACGCGATATTCCGCAGAGGAGTACATTCCGAAAGCATGCATTGTTTGGGAAAGATCTATGGGCGAAATTTGGTCGCGCAAACTATAAAACAATTCGGTGCGGAATATAAATGACTTGTAAATTGCACGGCGCAGCGGTTTCCACCGCAAAGTTGCGTCCGCTCCATACAGGCTGGTGATGAAAGCCGAGCCCAAATCATTGTGTCCCCGCGCGTAGGAAAGACCCAAATCAAGGTTCGTCGATTCGGTTATGTCCTTGTATCCACGAAGATGTCCCACCACGCTCGCGTCTTGCCGTTCGCTGGCGGTGAAAACATCCGAGGAATCGCCGCGAAAAACTTGAGCCGTGGCTTCCACGAACCAGCCCTTTGGTGCTGGCAATATGCGAGACAGCGAAAATCCCGCATCATCGATACCGTCTTCGCCGCCTACCAGATTATTCGTCGCTAGGGGCCGGTCGATAAACGGCAGCGCATGGTTGTGAATGGTATTTATCTTGCCGAAATCGGCGCGCATCTTTCCGACTTTGAGCAGCAGCCCGGCCGGAAGCGAGGTAAACGTCACATAACCTTCCTCGACGTTTACACCTTCCTCGCCAAACGAAATGAATACATCCGCTCGTGCGTAAGGATCGATAATCGCTTGCACGCCCAACTCCGACTCATGCAGCTGTAAGGAAGGCATCGGCGTCACGTCGTTGTGACCTACGGCGCCAATAAAATCGCCGATCAGGCTGATGTCGGGATTGAGCAACCGCGCATTCCCGCTAGCACCGCCGAAAGTCTGGCTTTGCGTTGACTGTGGCGCTTGAGCTTGGGGGACAGGTGCATCCGGCGCTGCAGCACGCATCGCCGCCGCGGACGCGACACTTGATGACGACGATTCCGCGCTTACTGGCGCAGGCGCAGATGTGAGTACCAGCCGGGCTCCCGATTCGTCGCCGGGCACCTTGGCGTCCGCCAATACCTTGAGTTGACCACGCAGCCACGCTACCTGCTCCGCCAGCATGCTCACCTGCTGTTCCAGGGTTTGTATGCGCGCCTCAGAATTCGCAGCGGGCTTTTCAACTAGAGAAGGGTCACCTGGAGAATCACTCGTCGAGGATGCCTGTGCCCTGGCGTCCACTGCCGCAAAAAGCAGAGCACACAACACAAAAGTTTTTTTCATAAACACTCCTCCGAAATGCGAAAGTTTCCGAGCAACACCAGGAGAACTAGAGGGGGATTGCAAAACTAAACAGCAGGTGGCGCGCGCGGCGAAACAGCGTCGGGGATCTCAGGGGAAATCGTGGCCGGCACCGCGGCGATCTCCAGCCAGTTCATCACGGCCATCAAAGCAAGACTCGGGGGGATTGGCGTGACTACTGACCCGGCGGTCGAGCATAACGGGCACACGTGCGAGCCGGAAGGTGCCGCGTTTATGTCCGCGCAATAGTGAAATTGCGCTCCCAGAAAGATAACCGCCAGGAGCAATGATAAAATTCGGATGTGTCGGAACTCCAGAGACATGTACTTGGTAAGAAGGAGCTTAGGCTGGAATGGTTGTCGGGTCAAGGAGCGAAAACCGGGCACTTTCGTAGAATATATTACCGAACCCTGAGACCGGCGCCTAGGTAGGTCCTAGCTTCCTTTAGTTCGGGACGGTCGGCCGCGGGGTCCGCGACCTTCAACAATTGCGAGTAATAATCTCGCGCAGAGTGCGTATCGCCCGCCGCCAGGCTTGCTTGCGCGGCACCCAGCAAAGCGTCCAACCGGTTGGGCGCCTCCAGCAAAACCGTCTTATAAGCCTGCATGGCATCGCTCGGCTTCTTTAATTCCATCAGCAAATCGCCTAACATCTCGCGCGCCGGCATGGTCACGGAGTCCACTCCTTTTCCATCCTCGCGATCCGCTGCGGCGCGCAACAATTCTATGGCCTTGGGCGAATCACCCTGAGCATAGGCTAGCCAGGCCTCCGCTTCGCGAAGATCGGTAGCCTTCTCAGCGGAAACGTCATAACCGGTGGTCTTGCTCTCGCCTTCGCGATGCGCCACCACCTCGGTTAATTTTTCTACATCGGTTTTTGCGGATGCCACATCTCCGCTCCGCGCCGCGCCTATCGCTCTGGCCCAGTAGGTAGCGTCCTGCGAGTTTCGCCGTTCCGGAACAGTAAGGTCAGCGGCTTCTTTCCATCGATGGAGTTCGAGGGCGTTACGGGCATCCACCACCGCCCGATGATCGGCTTTTTCTCTCTCTCCAGAACCGGGTACGTTCATCTCTTCGGCCGATAGCGCGCGTGCCTTGGCTTCCTGGCCGCTTTGCAAATAGGCGTAATCCAGGAAGTCCATCGCATGGGTCTGATAATGAGATTCGGATTGATGCATCTCCGAAGAATGCGCTGCGGCGGCGGTTGCTGCGATGTTCGATGCGATCGATTCTTGCCACAGCCCGAGGCGCGTAAAAATGTGCGACGGCATATGCAAAGCGTGCGAGGAATCAGGCGCGATCTTGGCGTAAGCGCGAGCGGCGGCTAGGCCTTCGCTCGCAAACTGCGGTTTGTCCGTGGCGTGAATCAGGTAGTGCGCTACGCCTGGATTGTCGGGATGCTGCTGAAAGAGCGGCTCCAGAATGGCGATCGCCTTTTTGCGATTGGCGGTGTCATCCACGTCCTCATCCGCCAAAGCCACCAGCGACAAGGCATAAAACGCGCTGGCCTCCACATCGCCCGGCGCGCCGGAATGTAATTGCGCTAAGGCTTGTGAGTACGCGGTAGTCCGCTGCACATGAGAAAGGTTGGCGTCGTCCCGATAAAACGCGGCCGCCGCGGCGATATAGCCCTGTTCTCGCGGAGTCGGAGCGCTGAGTTTCTGCGCTTCTTCCACGTTCTCTAATCCTTCTTTAAGCGTTCGTCTTCCGGGAAAATCCCAAAGCTGGTGATAAAGGGCCATCGCTGCGCCCCAGTGCGCGATCGCACAATTTCCATCCAGGTCCGTGGCGGCTTTGAAGGCACTCTCGGATGCCATGTATTGAAAGGAGTGCAATAGTGCCACGCCCTTCAGCAACGCCGGCTGTGCTTCCGCTTTGCAGCTATTGGGAAAATCCACGTGCCCAAGTTGCTCTGAAGGTGCGGGACGAGAGTCATTCGTTGCTGCGAAAAAAACAGTTAGAGGTAGGACTAAGGATAGAAGCACACCGGATAAAACTTTGATATTTATGCGCACGCGAACCACTCCTGGCCTGTTCTCGGTCGCCCGACCGCGGCCGCTGTCGATCTCGTCTTGCGAATGATTGGTGGACCTGTATCTATTTTCCGAAGATACAGAAACCCGACGATCGTAGCCGCCAGCATCGCGATTCCGATCCATCCGAGGACTATTCCCGCCGTAGCCATACCTTGGCCTTCGATGCGCCCAGGGTTATTGCGGATTTCCCGTCGCGCCGCGTATCCCAAACAAATTGCCAGGATCGAGCCTATCCAGTACATCCACAGTAATCCCATCACAAGACTCGCTATGGCCATCCCGCTTGTGGTGCTTTGTCGTATTACGATTAGTGGCGAAACGCCTTCCAGGCCAGCCGGTGGCGGTACGAGCCAGTTTTTGCAATAGCGGCATTTGATCGCCGCATCCTGGATCTCCTGCCCGCACTGAGGACACACTTTCACTCTAGCGCTGGGCTTCCGACGTCCGGTGGCCGGTCAGTGTTCCAGCGGATTACCCCAGTTTGATCGATGTAGAAATGACGGACGCCGCTACTATTTGGGCTGACCGGGTCGGCTGTGCTCACGAAGCTGGTAACTTGTCCGACATCGTCCGGCTCCGCGGCGAGGTAGTGAAAATAATAGCCGGACTTAATTGGTTGGTCTGCACTCAAGGAGTCATCCAGCAGATTGGCTCGCGCACAGTCGCCACGGCCTTCACCGAGGTTGGCGAGAGATTTTGGGAAACCGATTTTTGGACACTTCGAGGCGTAGGCGCCCATCGCGTATTGATAGCTTCGAAGTGATCCCACCGCCGAGGCTTCGTTCGCCGCCATTTTTGCGCGTAGCAGGTTCGGAATTGCGATGGCGGCGATGATCAGAATTAACGGGACGAACGCGACGCCGAAGTAGCCAAGAATGAGTCCGGCGAAGGCTAGGCTCCTTCCCCGAATTCTGCCGAGGCTTTTCTGAATCTCCGAGTAGGACAGGTGACCTAAAATAACCGCGACGATCGCGGCAGGTAAAATGAAAAAGAAAATTCCGCAGATGAGGCTGGCGATCGCTTTGCCACTGGTGTAGGACTCAGTCGGATAGGCCGCTGCAATCGATGAAGCTGCCGGTACCGGCGGAGAACCTAAATTGGTACCGCAGAATTGGCAGAATTGGGAATCTTCCTGAATTGCCTCGGCACAGTAAGGACAAGTCTTCATAATCACCTTCACACCTGGGCATGACGCTTAACGACTCTTTAATGGCGGTTACGATTTCTCTAAATTATTGGTCCGGGAATATAGCATGTCGCAGCCTCGCCGAACTGACGCCATTTTCCCATGCCGTTGTACAGCGCAAAAATAGTTTTCTGTTAAGTAACTTTAAATACAACGAAAATGGAATGCGCAGAATAAGCCCCACCCTTGCAAAAACCGCAAGAGTGGGCCGGCCAACTTCAAAGGCGAAGAGGAAGGTTTACGACCTGTGGCTGAGACATGCCGGGCTCGAAACGGGCTTCGACCCGGGCTTCGACCTGGCCACGGGCATCCTGTTAGAATACTTGCTGGAGCGGTTCTTCGAAGCAGGTGAGGGAGCGAAAGCTGTTTGAACCAATGACGAATCTCTGAGGCGCTGCGGACAGACAGCCTGTGTGCACGGCCTGTCCCGCTGGCTGATCAAAGCAGGTAATGACCGGCGAGCGGGGCAGGAAAGCCTAACGGTTGGCTCGTGGTGCCCACCTAATTCAGAGGTTCACGGCCTAGCTCCCCACGGCCTAGCAGTCCGCTCTATTTTTTGTCCGCGTGACGCCCGGCGCGAATCAAAACCCATCGCTACAGAAACTTCACCAGCGCGTCCGTCGTTTCTTTGGGCCGCTCTTCCAGGATCCAATGGCCGGTATCCGGTAACACGACCACCGTTACATCCGTAGCCACCAGCTTCATCTGCTGCCCCAGCTCTTTTCCCAGCGACTTCTCTCCGCCGATCGAGAGCACTGGCATGGTCAGCTTGGTCTGCGACAACTCCGCGAAATCCTTGGCGGTCTGCGGCCACGACACAAAATATTGCCACGCCGCTCTCATGCGTCCAGGTCGCGAATACGCTTCGATATATGCTTTGCGATCGGCCTCGGGGAGAGAACGGTTCTTGTCCGCGGCCAGGTCATCCCAAAAAAACGAAAAGTAGATTGACTCGCGGCCGGCGACCAGGGCTTCCGGCTTGGGCCCGTTGAATCGAAAATGCCAGATTGAAGGGTTGTTGTAGATGGGTTCCCAGCCTTCGACCCCAGGCAAAAATGCGTCCATTACGACGAGTTTCTCAACCTCGGACGGAAATTGCGCGGCATAAGCGTAGGCCACCATGAGCCCGATGTCATGTCCCACGACTCGGGCTTTTTGTATGCCCAGTGAGCGGACTAGAGAGTGAATGCTGATCGCCGCGTCCTTCATGTTGATCCCGTTTGCGGGGATTGAGGAGTCGCCGATTCCCGGCAAGTCCGGGGCGATTACTGTAAATTTCTCGCCGAGCACTGGGAAGATCGGCGTCCACATTCGCGATGTTTCGGCGAAGCCGTGCAGCAAGATCACCACTGGACCATGTCCACCCATGGTGTAGTGCAATTTAATCCCATCAACGCTCGCATCCTTCGACGTGAAGCCCGGCGGGTTTTGCGCACGCGCCAGAATTGACGCAACGAGCAAGATAGAAGAGAACGCGCCTACAGCGAACTTGAATCGCATGGGATCTCCTAAAAGTCGGCAGCCAAGTGCTGCACAATATAACAGCAGGCAGTCATCTCGCATGCTTTTCGTAAGCGTCTCGTCCAGTCGTTGATGCGCAGGTGGATGTGTACTACGATTTGGTCCCTGTATGACGAAAACTGTGCAATCCGCGCCACAAATAGCAACGTCTACGCTTCGTGAAGCTCTGCCGAATCAGGACGCAGGGTTCCTGTGGGATTTCTGGTATCCGGCGCTGCGCAGCTCGGAGATAAAGGGGCAAAAACTCGCCAAGGCTGTGTTGTTGGAAGTGCCTTTGGTGTTGGGGCGCACTTTGGAGGGACGGACGTTCGCGATGCGGGATGCTTGTCCGCACCGCGGAATTCCGTTGTCGTACGGAAGATTTGACGGGCAAGCGGTGGAATGCAGCTACCATGGCTGGAAATTTGATGCTTGTACCGGGCGATGCCTGGAAATTCCGTCGCTCGCGAGCCAGGACAAATTACGCGTCGATCGAATTTTCGCTGGCCATTATCCGTGTACGGAACACGATGGATACATCTGGGTTTATATGACGGCGCCGGGGTCGCGGGCGCCTGAAAATGTACCGGAGGCGCCACGGTTGCCGGTCTTCAGCGAGAAATACAAGATCACCCGGTTGTCTTGCGAGCTTCCTTCTCATGTGGATCAGGGAATTATTGGGTTAATGGATCCGGCGCATGGGCCTTTTGTGCACCAATCGTGGTACTGGCGCAGCCGGCGAAGCATCCACGAAAAAGAAAAGCGCTTCGAGCCCATTCCCAATGGTTTTCGTATGAGCAGGCACGAGCCGTCGTCCAACAGCGCGCCGTATAAATTGTTGCGATATTTTTCAGGCGAAGCCACGACGACGATGATCGATTTTGTCTTACCCAATATGCGGCTGGAAGAAATACGCAGCGGGCACTTGTGGTTTTCCAGCCGCGCCACGGTGACCCCGGTGCGACGGGACTTATGCCGCATCGATTTTGTGGCGGCGTGGAATCTGGTGAGGTGGATGCCGTTGGTCGTTCCAGTTTTCCGCTCGTTTGCTGAGAAATTCCTGCGGCAGGATCAGGAAACCATGATCAAGCAGGCGGAAGGCTTGAAATACAATCCTCATTTAATGTTGATAGATGACGCGGATCGCCCGGCGAAATGGTATTTCGCGCTGAAAGCGAATTTGCTGGAGTCGCGCGCCACCGGTGCACCGATGGTGCATCCTATGCCGGGCCCGGTAACGCTGCACTGGCGCAGTTGACAATTTAGAGGAGACAACAACTCAGATCGGTCGAGCGATATTGGGGAAGTCCAGCCAGACTTTTATTCCGCAAAAATGCGCGCCCTCGGTGCAGATCGGCGTGGTCACTCCCGCGCGAACATAACAAGGCGGCCCAACATAGCGGGCTAACTCCGGATGTACCTCGCGCAATTGATCCAGCTCGTCCATGGAACACTGATAAATTTCTTCATGGGCGTTAAAACAAGTGCGCATCGTCCATTTATGGAGCAGATGCAGCAACGATCCGGTTTCGACTACGCGAATCGCTTTTGCGTTGGGCAAAACATACAGCGCGTTTTCGACAGAAACGCCGCGATCAATCAATTGATTCTTGGCTTGCCAGGCATCGTGCATGGCTCGTTCATAAACCTCGAGAGCTTGCGGATTCTCCGCTAGCAATTTCGGAATGATGTAGTCGGGCGCCCGGGTATCTGTGAGCCTCAGCAAGGGGCGTGAGCCGGGAACCATTCTGTGGCGTTGGTCCTGACTGTCGGCGGTGTGGCTAATTTTCTTCGCAAAGGTGTAATTAACGTGTTGCAATGCACGCATCATGGGCGCGTGCACGCCGACGTTTAATGTTTCGAGGCGATACAGATTCCGAGCCGGGTTTAGCAGGCGATCGATAGCTTCTGTGTCGGAACACTGCGCTTCAGTAAGTCCTACGACCGCGCGATAGGCTTGCGCAATCACACGCGGCGCATTCGCAGAATAATCGATCAGCTTGGAAGTTTTGCCGCGAAGATTCGAATCGAACTCCTGGTCGAATTCACTGTCTCCGTTCCCGTTGTGATTGCCCTGGAGCGATGAGCCGTGGACGCCGGTGTTTCCCTGATCGCGGTCGCTCCATTCCGGAACTTCTTCCAGAGGTTCGGTATCGAAGCGATCGAAGAATTGCGCGTCCACTTCTCGCACGTGCGCGACCATGGCGCCAATTACTGCACGCGCCTCATAAGGCGTGTCGCAGGCCTTAGTCATTCGCCATAGGCGATGAAGGACGATGCCGGATATGGTGTGCACCATGGTGGTGAAGGCCGCCACAGGTAGCACATAACGCGCAATTTCTATGGCCCGTTTTTCGGCGGAGCGCTCGATTTTTTGAGCACGCTTGGGATGCGACATCGGTCCGATGTGCCAGATGCCAGACAAAATTGAGCGCGCATCTCCGACCAGCAGCGCCGATAACTCGCGATACGCATCCCACGCGCGCGCGATGGCTCGCTCGTAGATCTCCCTGCTGCCTTCATTAAAATATAGGTGTAGCGGTGGCACGTATGCGTGCGCGCGATCGAGGCGGACATAGCGCTGGCTTTGTTGCTCAGAGTTATAGAAAGGGTGAGAGTGGAGAAATGACCACACAAACTGGCGGCTGACATTCTCGAGTCCAAATTCGAAATGGGCGTGCTGGTAGACGGTGTGATGGCCGCTGTAAAAGGTGCCTGCACCGATGTTGAGCCGCTGCTTGTCGGTGATTTCTTCCGGGCCAATTAATTTCGATGCATAGCAGGTCCGCGCCGCGGCTATCGCGGAATCGTAAGGATGTGCAAAGGAATTTCGCAGGGTTACGCGCGGCGGTGCGGTCTCCACCAGTTCCCCCGAGCGCGCTCCTTCAAACATGCGAGATTGATCAGCCACGATGGAACGTTATTCTACACGGACGGCTAACAGCACGCACACGAGCACACTTCGGCCGTCAGCAAAAAACGCGTCATGACATTGCTTGAGGAAATAAAGTAGAGCCGCTACTTCTTCGCGGCTCCGGCCTTGGCAGCGGCATCGGCGTATTTCTTCGTGAATCGCTCGACGCGCCCGGCGGTGTCGATAAGCTTCTGCTTGCCGGTGAAAAAGGGATGGCAACTTGAGCAAATTTCCACTCTTAACGTGTCGCCCTTTATGGTCGAACGCGTCGGGAAAGTGTGCCCGCAGGCGCAATGCACGGTAACAGCGTGGTAGTCGGGGTGAATTCCGGGTTTCATGGCTCTCCAATCCATCGCGTCCGGTCTGCACGGCACTGTCGGATCCTGCCGCGTCGCTAGGTCGCGAGGCAGTAGCTATTATACGCGAGGCGTCAAATGTACGCCAATCGAGGCGGATTCAGCTGATTTGCAAGAAGCGGTTTAGTTGACGAAGGTGCAACCGACGCGATAGCCGAGATTGGTGCGCTGGGACCAGACCGGTTTCAGATTTACGCGCACGGGGGGAAGAATCGGAACGTGCAGAACTGCGAGAATATTTTCTGGCAAGCCCTCTGAAGAATCGAGTTCGAGAGCTACGCCGCCAAACCCGAGATCCAACACTCGCGCACGACGGGCACCTTGTTCGCCAAGCACCGCGTAAGCGTTTGTGCCGGTCATGGAGACGCGTTCGGCCTTGCGCGGTGTCGTAAAAGTGCGCGGGGGCTTGGGAACGGAAGATAATTTTGAGCCTTCAGGCTGACCTTGCGAAGTTGCCGGCGGTGCTGCGTTCTCTTCTTTTTCCGGCGGGCGTTTACTCTCAATGGAAATCGGAGGAGGCGCAGGAGTAGATGCTGGGCGCTCTGCCGCGGGCGGAGTTACCGGCGGTTGCGCTGGAGCAGACTCTACGGGGCGCGACGCGGGACTTTCAGCGGGTCGTCCGTGGTGAGCATGCTTGCGTTGATACAAGCGCTCATCAGCGATGCGCACCAGCTCTTCGGTATTGTCCGCATCTTGAGGGAAATTCGCGACACCATAATCCATTCCCACAGTGACATTGAGTTGCAGCGATTTTAGAGTGTCCTCGAACACCGTCTCAACGCGGCGGCTGAGCGCGTGCGCCTGCGGCGCATCTGTTTGCGGCAAGATCAACGCGAATTCATCACCACCGATTCGAAAGGCGAAGTCCGAAGTGCGCAACGCTTTCTTCAGGGTAGCAGCGGCCATGCGAAGAACTTCATCGCCTCGCGGGTGACCATGCTTGTCGTTTACTTCCTTGAAACGATGCATGTCCATCATGACCAGGCCGAGCGGCTGGTTATAGCGTTTTGCGCGGTTTAATTCTCGTTCGAAAAATTCGTTGAAGACACGACGATTGTAAAGCTCGGTCAACGAATCGGTGACCGCATTCAAGTTGAGCTTTTTTAATTCGTCATATTCGATGAGCACCGGGACGCGAAGCAGGCCCGCGGTGGAAAATACGTCCATGAGCGCGGTCTTTAAGGAAACAGTGCGATGTAACGCCTCGCTCAATTGGCGCCTGCGCGTAATAATCTCTTCCCAAAGTTGTAGGCACTGACTCTCGCGGAGATCGAGATGCGTAACGGCGCGTAGATAGCGTTGGAGGAATTGTCCGCGGGCAGGCAGATCGAGAGTCTCGAGCGTGTCGGTGAGCAACTCGAGATAGGAATCTTCCAACGACGAACGGAGTGGCGCTGGGACGCCGGGGCTGGGCATATCGGGTCTTAACCTAACCTTTGCCTGTCCCCGCGGGGGTGGGGTGAATCACTGAGGCTGCTCTTCAAGGGAGCATGCCGGAGTCCAATCGAATCGGGATCGGAACGAGACGCCCGTGCCACAGAAACTGGGAAAGTGTTGCGCTATGCTATTACAAAAGCGCCGCATACGGCAAATGCACGTTAATTCTACAAAATGGATACCTGATTAAAGTTGCTGCGATGGCTTTGGATTAGGCTGAAAAGGGCACAAATTTACTCAATTGCTCTGAGGAATTCCAATCCGAACAACCGCATGTCCCCGATGCTTTCCTGGCGTAAGACGCGAGCGACCATTGGCGGCGTCTCATTGGGCACAATCCCCGAGGAGGCCGGCGAAGGGGCGGGAATGGTCAAATGAACGACCTGGTCCCTACGGAGCTGATACGCGGAAGTGATGCACGCTCCGGTTGCACTTATGTTTAACGTCTTGGTGAGTTCAATAAACTCCGCTCCGGAGCTATCCGTAGCACGCAAAAATACGGGGACCTGCAGGCGAAGACGCGATGACCGTCGGGTCGAAGATGAGTCCAAGCTTTGGTTTTCCTTGATCAGGTCGAATTCCACTTTCTCTCTCTTAGTACTAGGGACCTAGTACGGATACAAGCATCTTTAGTGCCACACAATCACTCATTAGCCCATCGTAATTGATTCATAAAAAATGACTTAATATGGCTATTGAAGTCTGGAGTCGACTTAGGAGGAGTAGTCTTCTCGGGATATCCAGTTGGTTTCCGATAATGTGCAAATGGAACGCTTTTACCATTGACAGCAATTAACCCCTTTGCCAGTATGAGCCAGCGGCTAATGGGAAAATTTTTGCCACTTTTTCGATCGAACCAGCGGATGGGATTGAAATGTCTGTAGATACAGGTACTTCGTCCATAGCCGATAATCGGCCAGCTTCTCAGCGACGACCAATGTCGCCGGAACGTTCCTCCGAAATGTTGCCAATCAACCTGGTTCATGGACTGTTAGACGCAGTCAACAGCTCCCTCCTTGTAGCTGATCGTGACGGGCGAGTGCTGTTACTAAACCAGCGAGCGCGCCAGTATCTGCTATCGAAGGGCTTGGACCATCAGGAGTCCCTGAATCTCTTTAAGGATATTTTGAAAATCGGCGCCGGGCATATCTTTAAATTGATTGAAAGCGGAGAGCATCGCATGGAGCTCGACGTGGAGCTTGCGGATGTAAAGTCGCGGGCATTGGTCAAGTGGATGCCCGACCCGGATTGGCTCGTGGTGCAACTGGAACTCCCGACGAAGGAGCAGAACGCGGCGGCGTCAGAAGCTGCAACCCAACTTACAGTTCAAGAATTGTTGCAGGAACGCGAGATCACCTATCGTAATTTGCTTGCAGCGTACCTGAAACTCCAAGAGGTGAACCGTCAGAAGACGGTGTTCCTGGCTTCCGCTGCGCATGAACTGAAAACGCCACTGGCGGTTATTAAGGGCTATTACGATTTATTGCTTACCGGTTCGCTGGGGCGTCTCACCGACAAGCAGCAGGATATTCTGGAAGAGTCGAAGGATAGCTGCGAGCGGCTGGTGCGGCTAGTTTCCATGTTTCTTAACTACTCCGCGTTGGAAAGCGGGAAGCTGGTTTTGCAACTTCGCGAGAATGATTTGCGTGATTGCCTTGATGAATTGGCAAAGCGTTGGTCGGAAGCATTCCAGCGCAAAGGCGTGAAACTGGATTCAAGTTTCGACCCTTCCATTCCGACTTTTCGATTTGATTATCAGAAGGTGCAGCAAGCCGCGGCTAACCTGCTGGACAATTCGCTGAAACATACGCCCGCGGGTGGAAGCGTTACCTTGCGCGCGGGACCTCATTTTTGGGAGCGACGGGTAGCCGGCGTGGCCCCGACTCAGGAACGCCGCCGCTTCAGGTTGCCGCGCCCCAACAGCGTGGAAGTCAGCGTAACAGATACAGGTCCTGGGATCGCCGCAGAACATCACCAGGAAATATTTGAAGATTTCGTCAGAGTGGATCGCAACACCTCCGGGATGGGTCTGGGCTTGGCCATCGCCAAGCGGCTGATTCAGGCGCATCGCGGCAAAATCTGGGTCGAAAGCGAGCATCAAAAAGGCAGCA